>NZ_JAKEUW010000030.1:0-61510 GCF_022398115.1 Vibrio sp. Isolate22
TGATACTCATGGATAGCCTCGGCTTCAAGACCGCAAAGGCATTTAGCCTCAGAGTTAGGTTTAAGAGTCAGTGTAATAAGTGATGCTGTCTGGTGAGACTTTACTATTTTAAAGCCTTCCCAGAATGAAGATAGGAAAGTATGATTCGGCATGAAAACGGTAGTTTGTGTATGATTTTTGTTTGGCGACTAAACCATATCACTTACTACCGTTTTTGTTTTTAGTTCCCGCTAATCCGCGATGAACCTATTTTTTCATGCATTAAGCACTAAAGATTTGAGATAGCTCTGTCGCACATAGGTGGTACTGACGAGGGCAGTTGCGCCATGTTGTTAGCATGCGACGGTATTTGTCTAGCATTGGCATTTGGCTATTGAAGTGGTGGTCCGCTTTATCGAACTGAGGGTAAAGTCCTTCAGAGTCAACAAGGAAACGTACGTAGTGTACGATTTGTGCTTCAGATGCAATGTCGAAACCTAGGAACTGCAGACGACGTTGATCAACCTCTTTACGCTCATCTTCTTCAAGCATTTTGTTCGACTCTTGCATTGCATGGTACATCTCCATGATGTCGATAATTTCGCGACATTCTGCTTCAGTTAAGCAACCAAACTCTTTGTTAAGCTCACGCATTTGGAGTTCGTAACCACGCTCTACAATCGTTTGTAGACGTTGGTATTTAGCAGAGTTCTCAGGATCCATTTGAGACATTAGGTAGTATTGATTTGATAGAATTAGACGCTGAGCATTGGTCATTTCCATGGGAGAAGCCTCACTAAAAAACTAAATGTTGTATTCTTTTGTTGAAGTAAGAGTAACAGCATTCCTACGAGTGGAAACATGATCTCAACACGGATTTAATATGATTTTTTGAATTGATAAACAAAAGTTGTAAAGAAAAATGAAGGGAATCTCTAGCCTATAAAAGAAAACGCCCCAATCGAAATTGAGGCGTTTGAAACAGGTTTTAAATACCGTTGGTATTAGTATTTTACGTTGGAGTGGTATTGGCTCAAAACCGCAACAATCTCATCCATTGTCTCTTTACTTGGCGGGTTTACGCCTTCAAGAGGGTAGTCTAAACCAAGAGCTTCCCATTTATGCGCGCCCAGTTTGTGGTAAGGAAGTAGTTCTACTTTTTCGATGTTGTCCATGTCTTTAATGAACTCACCAAGCAGGTGTGCATCTTCGGGTGTGTCTGTGTATCCAGGTACAATCACGTAACGGATCCAAGTCGTTTTACCAATCTTATGAAGGTAACGGGCAAAATCGAGAGTACGCTTGTTAGATACACCAATGAAATCATGGTGAATTTCATCACGCATATGTTTCAGATCGAGCATGACAAGATCAGCGGCGTCTAATACTTCATCAACCACTTCTGTGTGCTTACGAATATAGCCATTGGTATCAAGGCAAGTATGGATACCTTCAGCCTTAGCAGCTAGAAAGAAGTCACGGACAAACTCAGGCTGTAGCATTGCTTCACCACCAGAACAGGTGATACCACCGCCAGAAGCTTTCATGAAGTGACGGTAAGATTTCGCCTCGTTGATGATTTCTTCTACAGTGACTTCTTTGCCATCATGAAGGTCCCATGTATCGCGGTTGTGGCAGTACATACAACGCATTAAGCAGCCTTGAAGAAATACAATAAAGCGGATACCAGGGCCATCGACAGTACCACAAGATTCGTATGAGTGAATGCGACCAGTTGTAGACATGAGCTATTCTCGTAGAGGAATTTATGCCCTTTATTTTATTACAAAAACGGTACATAAAATAGGGTCAAATCGTAACGAGACCTTTAAAAATAAAGGCAATCACCACTGAAGATGATTGCCTTTACCAAACTTGAAAAGTAAATGTGAAAGCTTGAATGATTCGCTAGAAGAACGCGAACATTGTAATGCCACCGGTGGTGTATACAGATTCTCTCGCTTCTTTATAATCCGGAGTTTTTGCGGTTAGCGCGAAGGATGCACCAACGTATTGGTTGTACCAAGCCACACCCATGACAGCTGTTGCTTGTAGGTTCTCTAGAGTCACATCGTAGATAGCTGGATCTTCATTGTTTTTATTGGCGTATTCATCAACACCAGAGCGATCACCTTCAATGGTCAAGTCGTTGAAACGGTAACGACCTTCAAGGCCTGCATAAGTAAACCAACCGCTGTTCGATGCGCCAATCATACCTGGTCTAAATGGGTTTTCCGTGGTGATGTTAGCTGCACCAAAGTTACCACCTAGGTCAGTACCCCAACGGAACATAAAGCCTGTTGAAATATCACTTCTAAAGTTACCCACGTTAATCTCTGAAACGTTAGAAATCTCGAAATCAGTATTCGCCAACGCTTGATTACGCATGAGATTGAAGTGGCTTAGGTAACCAACGCTGCCTGCCCATTCATCATCAACTTGGTATTCCCAACCCAGAGGCTCATCTGATTTAGTGATTGAATGAACCAGTTTTTGAGCATCTTCAGAAAGCGCACGATCACCTGTTGTGCCAAACGTGATGTTAAAGCGCTGAGCTTGTTGCGGGTTCAAGCTGATGTAGTTGAATTCTGTATGTAAGTAACCTGCGTATGGGCGGTCATTCGCAAGCGGCTTTTCCACTTCAATGTCAGAAGGGGTATACATTTTGTGGCCAAGGGTGATTTCCCACTTATCTAAAGAGCTTGCGCCCCAGTAAGAAAGACTTAAAGGTTTTACCCAATCGTATGGGGTAATGCTTGACGATGTGTAACCCAGAAATAATCCATTGGTATAGTCTTGGTCGACACCAAAAATTCCATCATTGTCTAGTGCGAATGTGACGGTAGAGCGGTCGGACGCCAAAGATGAAAAAGAGAGAAGGATTAGGGGGAAACAACGAAGGTATTTCATGGAGCAGTTACTCTTAAATTATGAACCGCGATATTACCGTACTTTGCTTGAATTTGTGGAAAAAAAGTGAATAGAAAGCGCCTTTTTTGCTCAATCTAACATTTAGGGAGATGGAAGAAGTTGTTGGGATTGGTAACGAATATAAAAAAGCCTCGCACATTGGCGAGGCTAATTATTATTTACTGTCTATTTAGCGTGAGCTTATAGAGACTCAGTAAATGTACGTGCGATTACGTCAGCTTGTTGCTCTGCAGTTAGAGAGTTAAAGCGAACAGCGTAACCAGATACACGGATTGTTAGCTGAGGGTATTTCTCAGGGTGCTTAACTGCGTCTTCTAGAGTGTCGCGGTTAAGAACGTTCACGTTAAGGTGTTGACCACCTTCAATGCCAGCTTCGTGGTGGAAGTAACCATCCATTAGGCCTGCAAGGTTCGCTTTCTGACCTTCAGCATCTTTACCAAGAGCGTTAGGTACGATAGAGAACGTGTACGAGATACCATCTTGTGCATCAGCAAACGGTAGTTTACCTACAGACGTTAGTGACGCTACAGCACCTTTCTCATCACGACCGTGCATTGGGTTAGCACCAGGAGCGAAAGGAGCACCAGCACGACGACCGTCTGGAGTGTTACCTGTTTTCTTACCGTATACAACGTTAGATGTAATAGTAAGAACTGACTGCGTAGGGATAGAGTTACGGTAAGTCTTAAGCTTACGGATCTTGTTCATGAACGTAGAAACTAGTTCACAAGCGATATCATCTACACGAGCGTCGTTGTTACCGTATTTAGGGTAATCGCCTTCGATTTCGAAGTCAGTTGCGATGCCATCTTCGTCGCGGATTGGTTTAACAGTCGCGAACTTAATTGCAGATAGTGAGTCAGCTGCAACAGATAGACCAGCGATACCACAAGCCATAGTACGACGAACGTCACGGTCATGCAGAGCCATTAGAGACGCTTCGTAGCTGTACTTGTCGTGCATGTAGTGAATGCTGTTTAGTGCAGTCACGTATTGCTTAGCTAGCCAGTCCATGAATGTGTCTAGACGAGCCATTACGTCATCGTAGTTAAGAACTTCGTCAGTGATCTTGTCAGAAACAGGACCTACTTGAAGTTTTAGCTTCTCATCTACACCGCCGTTGATTGCGTAAAGCATTGTTTTCGCCAGGTTAGCACGAGCACCGAAGAACTGCATTTGCTTACCAACGATCATTGGAGATACACAACAAGCGATAGCGTAATCATCAGACTCTAGGTCAGGACGCATTAGGTCATCATTTTCGTACTGGATAGAAGAAGTATCGATAGATACCTTCGCACAGAAACGCTTGAAGCCGTCAGGTAGTTGCTCAGACCAAAGAACAGTGATGTTTGGCTCTGGAGAAGGACCCATAGTGTATAGAGAGTTTAGGAAACGGAAATTAGAACGCGTTACTAGCGTACGACCGTCGATACCCATACCACCCATAGACTCTGTTGCCCAGATTGGGTCGCCAGAGAATAGCTCATCGTACTCAGGAGTACGTAGGAAACGAACCATACGTAGCTTCATTACGAAGTGGTCGATCATTTCTTGAGCTTCAACTTCAGTGATCTTGCCAGCAGCGATATCACGCTCGATGTAGATGTCTAGGAAAGTCGAAGTACGACCTAGAGACATTGCAGCACCGTTTTGAGACTTAACAGCCGCTAGGTAAGCGAAGTAAGTCCATTGGATAGCTTCTTGAGCAGTTTGAGCTGGCTCAGAGATATCGAAGCCGTACTTAGCAGCCATCTCTTTGATTTGACCTAGAGCGCGGTGTTGCTCAGAGATCTCTTCGCGAAGTTGCATTGTTTCTGCTAGGTTTTCGCCGTTTTCGAATTGCTCTTGAAGAGAAGCAAACTGAGCTTGCTTGTCTTTCATTAGGAAGTCGATACCGTATAGAGCTACACGACGGTAGTCACCGATGATACGACCACGGCCGTAAGCATCTGGAAGACCAGTTAGAACACCAGACTTACGACATTTTAGGATGTCAGGTGTGTAGATATCGAAAACACCCGCGTTGTGTGTTTTACGGTATTCAGAGTAGATTTTAGAAACAGCTGGATCCAGAGTTTCACCGTATGCTTTACAAGAACCCTCAACCATACGAATACCACCGTTAGGGATGATCGCACGCTTAAGTGGTTTCTCTGTTTGAAGACCAACGATAGTTTCTAGATCTTTTTCGATGTAACCCGCATCATGAGAAGTGATGGTAGAGATAACAGAAGTATCGAAATCTACAGGTGCTTTAGTTGCGTTTTCCTGTTTGATACCTTCCATTACCGAAGCCCAAAGCTTGTTAGTAGCCTCAGTACCTTCAGAAACTAGGAAAGACTCGTCGCCTTCATACGGCGTGTAGTTCTTTTGAATGAAATCACGAACGTTTACTTCGCTTTGCCACTCACCTGCAGCAAAATCTTCCCAAGCTTTAGCAAATTGCTCTGCCATGACATACCTACCTTTTTAGTAGAAAAAACACGTACATTAACACTGTTGAGCCAGCGCCCCTCGTAAGGGTAGTACACTCTTATTAATAACAATATATATGAGCATATGTGCTTCATATGGTTATATATATTGTCACTACTTTTTATATGTTGTCTTTACTCTATGTAATCAAGACTACGCTAAAAAATTTCTGCAAACCTTAAACTAAATCAATAAATGCTAAAAAAAGTTGAAAAAATTTGAGTGACAGGGGTTGCCACCCAAACTTTTTTTTAATCCGGTTACTACTTTTGTGTAGTAAAGGAGATTATAGCCAAGCTTTTAGACCATATTGGCTTTCTAGCATACCAACTGCAAGCATTGCTACTAAACAGATAACCAAAACGCCAACTGGGATAACAATCTTGTCTACAAATGATAGACGCTTAGCACGCTCTTTATCACCAATTAGGCCGTTGTTATCTAGAAGCATAGTCAGTGCCCATGCTAGTACTGGGTTAACAACCGCTGAACCGAAGATACAGATACCAGCTGCTTGAGAGTCTTTTGAATCTTTAACCATCTGCATACCCGCTTCAAGTAGAGGTAGAGATACACCTACAAGTAGCGCAACACGCATCACTGGTGGCCATACTGCGACATCCATTGGGAAACCAAGAATCGCAACAATAATACATAGAGAGCCAAGCAAGATTGCGCCGCCAGGGATTGGACGTTTCGCGATAGCTGCTGGGATCATGTATGTACCCCAAGATGAAGTGATGTTACCACCACCAACTGCTGTACCTACCATTTGACGAACTGAACACATAGTCATTGTGTCATCAACATCCATCAGAACTTTTTCAGACTTTTTAGGGTAGTTCAGTTCTTGGAAGATACGGTGACCTAGGAAGTCTGGTGACCACATTGCTACCGCTAGGATTGCAAATGGTAGAGAAGCGATGAAGTGCTCAACGTTTGGTAAACCAAGCATCCAACCTTCTTCAGTAGAACCCCACCAGTAGATTGGGTTTAGGTTTGGAATGCCTGTTTCAGTTACGAATTTGATATCGAAACCTGCACCAAGAACTAAAGCAATAGCTAGACCAGTGAAAGCACAAACAGGGATTGCTAACCAACGCTTGTTCACTTTAGCAAGGAATGCGTATAGGCCGATAGTAACGGCAAGAACAATCAAACCAATGTAACCCATGCTACCAGCAGCAACAGTGTCAGACTGAAGACCAACAGCCCAAGTTTGAATAGAGTTGATTTGGCTCATGGTACCGGTTAGTCCCAAGAAGATGAGCAAGCCACCCGCAGTACCTTCAGAAGTCAGGTTGACGAGCTTAGACCCACCTTTTAGGAAGCTAAGGATAAGACCGAAGACACCGATAAGGATTGCCAATGCAAGAGGGTGAGCACCAGCAAGAGCGATGGTACCAATAAGAGGAATCATTGGGCCGTGGTTACCGGCGAGGTTTGCTTTAGGGTTGAAGAAACCAGAAGCAAGGATACAGAATAGCAGTGCAGGGATAAGCATTTCTACACGAGCAACTTCGATAGCAAACTCTTTACCAAGGTTTACGTGATCCCAAGCTTGAGTTAGACCTTCAGCCCAAGACATCATTACTGCAGAGTACATCGCGATGATACCAATGGTACCAGCCAGTGCAGGAACAAGGTCTTCGAGTTCAAAGCGGAAATCACGGCCTGGAAGGTTTAGACCAAAGCGACGAGGCTTCATGATTTGAAGTTCGTGATCTAGATAATCTGAGCGGTTCTCAAATTCAGAAGCAGGACGGTGTAGCTCTTTATAGCTTTTCTCTTCTACTTCAGAGTTCGCATTATTGACAACGTCTGACATAGATTCCTCATATTTTTATGTTAGTAATTCAAAATTGAATTCTATAATTTCGCGTAATTGTGTTATTTCTTAGTTATAACTCATTAACATTTTGTTGCACGTTATTGATGTGCCTTATGCAGCTAAGTTAAAAGAAATGTATGGCATTTTTGATGCCTTATTGTGTGTTGAGGAGTCTAACAAGCTTACCCTTTAGGGTGATTGATCTTGATCACTTTATGAGTGTATGTGAAAGAAAGCTACAGAATGCAGCGTTCCATTAACGTACCGTTGATAAATCGTGTAATTTTTTTTCACAAATTGACGTTTCCCTCCTTTTCTAAAGCATAGCTAATGGTGGGGTGCTCTGAATGACTGATTCTTATTGAGTTATTTCATTTTTACCTACCTTCCACGATACCCGGACCCACCGCTTACAATACAGTAGCCTTAAAATAATTGTGGCTCATAGAGTGTGTCGCATGCTGAATTCGTATTTATGGTTTTGTTGTTAACGACACTTCTTCGTTCACCAAACTTGTTTTTCTTGTGAGACGTTAGGCTACGAGAATCTCATTTTGGTTAACTTTATTTAAACAATGTAAGCGTTGGATTTATAGCTTATTGATAGAAGTCATTCATAAAATTGAGGTGAAAACGCTACCTTTTGCATAATAAGTCAGAGTGAAGTGCTATTTATTCCAAATTATTAGGTTAATAATTTGTTGCATGTTAATCCGTGTGGTGCTAGTTTGTATCGCATGAAAAGGTCGGAGTACCTTGCATTTTCACAAACTTGGGAGAGAAAGCGCATGAAAGATGTACCGGCGCTGGACATAAAGGATCTACACAAAACGTTTGGTCAAAATGAAGTTTTAAAGGGAATTTCACTTTCTGCGCATAAAGGCGATGTGGTATCGATTATCGGATCTTCAGGTTCGGGTAAAAGTACTTTCCTTAGATGTATCAACCTTCTAGAGACACCTACTGCAGGCGAGATTTGGGTTAATGGTGAATTAATTCAGATGAAAAATAACCGCCAAGGTGTGTCTGTCCCTGCTAATGAAAAACAAGTTCAACGAATCCGTTCTCGTTTGGCGATGGTTTTTCAGGGGTTCAATCTATGGTCTCACCTGACCGTTCTCGAAAATGTTATTGAAGCACCTGTTCATGTATTAGGTGTACCTAAAGCACAAGCTATTGAAAATGCAGAGCTACTGCTTAAGAAAGTAGGCCTGTATGAGCGTAAAGATTACTACCCAGGTCACTTATCTGGTGGACAACAACAACGTGCTGCGATTGCAAGAGCGTTAGCGGTTGATCCTGAAGTAATGCTGTTTGATGAACCAACATCTGCACTTGACCCTGAACTAGTTGGGGAAGTGCTTGGCGTAATGCGTGATCTAGCTGAAGAAGGAAGAACCATGCTTGTGGTAACACATGAAATGGCTTTTGCTCGTGACGTATCAAACCATGTGATGTTCCTACATCAAGGGTTAGTGGAAGAACAGGGCGACCCAGCTAAACTGTTTACGAACCCAGAGTCTGAGCGATTACAACAATTTATCTCCTCGATCTACTAATTGGTCTTGGCTGGTGAATGGCGAAGCAGAACAGAATTGAAACATTACTGCTAAGGTCAATGGCGGTGGTGTAAACAATGAAACACAACAACACAGCTCAATAAGCAAAACAATATTAAAACTAGCAAAACATAAAAACCTCAATCACAGGAGTAGGGATATGAAAAAGTGGTTATTAGTCGCGGCACTTGCTGCAACTGCGGCAACAGGCGTAGCTCAAGCGAAAGAATGGAAAACAGTACGCTTTGGTATTGAAGGTGCTTACCCTCCATTTAGCTGGACAGAAGCAGATGGCTCACTGAAAGGCTTTGACGTGGACATGGCTAACGCGCTTTGTACTGAAATGCAGGTGCAATGTAAGATCGTTGCACAAGACTGGGATGGTATTATTCCTTCTCTACTTGCTCGTAAATATGATGCGATCATCGCGGCAATGTCTATCACTGAAGAGCGTAAGAAGAAAATCGACTTCACTGGTAAATATGCACTTATCCCAAACAAGTTCATCGCTAAGAAAGGCGCTGGCCTTAACTTCGATGACCTAAGCGGTCAAAAAATTGCTGTTCAACGTGCAACAACTCACGATAAATATCTAACAGACAACTACGGCGACACGGTTGAAATCGTTCGTTACGGTTCTTTCGATGAAGCTTATCTTGATCTAGCAAACGGCCGTGTTGCCGCTGTACTAGGTGATGCTTCTGCTCTAGAAGAAGGTGTACTGAACAAAGCTGGCGGTGAAGCGTACGAGTTTGTTGGTCCATCACTAACAGATCCTAAGTGGTTCGGTGAAGGTTTTGGTATTGCTCTACGTAAGCAAGACAAAGACCTAACTAAGAAGCTAGATGCGGCAATCCTTTCTCTACGTGAAAAAGGCATCTACCAAGATATCGCGGCTAAATACTTCAACTACGACGTATACGGTCAGTAATCTCTAGCGTCAATTCTTAAGGGAGAGGCAATCCTCTCCCTGTCTTACCAACTTTTTCGCAGTTCTGTTGGAATTCATTATGTTTGATTTACAAGGATATGAAGTATCGATCCTGAAAGGGGCGTTGCTTACAATCGAAGTTGCTTTGCTGTCGCTCATTTTAGCTATGGTGCTCGGTATGTTAGGAGCCTTGGCAAAGCTTGCGCCATATCGCTGGGCTCGTGCTATTGCAACTCTTTACACAACCGTCATCCGAGGCATTCCCGATCTCGTATTGATGATGCTGATTTTCTTTGGTGGACAGATCCTTTTAAACAACAGTTTGTATTCCATCAATGAGTGGCTCAATGAATGGTTCTCATCCAGCGATCCTAACCATGAGTGGACTTCTTACTTACCAGATTATATTGATGTCAGCCCATTTGTTGCTGGTGTCTTAACCATAGGCTTCATCTTTGGCGCCTACATGGCAGAAACGTTCCGTGGTGCGATCATGGCTGTCGACAGCGGTGAAATGGAAGCAGCAAAGGCTTATGGTATGAGCCCTGTGTTAGCTTTCCGTCGTATTCTACTACCACAAATGATTCGTCACGCTTTACCTGGTTTTGGTAACAACTGGTTGGTTTTACTTAAAACCACGGCCTTGGTTTCCATTATCGGTCTAGAAGATATGGTACGCGTTAGCGCATTAGCAGCCGGTTCAACCAAAATGCCATTTACTTTCTACATGGCAGTGGCACTTATCTTCTTGTTCTTCACTAGTGTATCGACTGGTTTACTTAAACTTGTTGAACGCAAATTCAGTATCCACGCGAGGTAGTTATGGACTTTTCATTGATAATTGAAAGCCTGCCGATTTACCTTGGTGGTCTATGGACAACAGCTTGGATGGTTTGCGTCGCTTTGATTATTGGCTTGTTTGTTGCCATACCATTAGCTATTGCTCGTAACAGCCACAATATGTTGATTAACGCACCTGCGTGGTCGTTTATCTATTTCTTCCGCGGCACACCATTACTGGTACAGCTTTACTTAATTTATTACGGCATGGATCAGTTCTTCCCAGTGAAAGACACACTATGGGAAAACGCTTGGTTCTGTGCGTTGGTGGCATTCATCCTGAATACTTCTGCTTACACCGCTGAGATTATCCGTGGTGCAATCAACGGTTTACCGAAAGGTGAGGTGGAAGCGGCAAAAGCATACGGCATGAGTACACCGAAGACTTATCGTCGTATCATTTTACCAAGTGCTTTACGTCGTGCACTGCCGGCTTACAGTAACGAAGTTATCTTCATGCTTCACGGCTCTGCGGTAGCAGGTATCGTAACCATCATGGATTTAACAGGTGCAGCGCGTTTGGTTAACTCTCGTTACTACGCCCCATTTGAGTCTTTCCTAACAGCGGGTCTGTTCTATATGGCGCTAACGTTTATCATCATTGCGATCTTCAAATTCGCAGAGAAACGTTTCCTAGCTTACTTAAGACCCCTTAGCTAATTGCATTCTAAATAGTTAAAAAACGGCGCTCATTGAGCGCCGTTTTTTGTATCGACAGAAAAATCGGAGGTGGCTTTATGAGAGGTTTACTTAGGAGAGCCATCGATTGTTCAAAATAGTTAACTTGCTTCAAATTGCGTCCACATATTCATTAGAATAATTG
Source organism: Vibrio sp. Isolate22 (assembly GCF_022398115.1). Lineage (NCBI taxonomy): Bacteria > Pseudomonadati > Pseudomonadota > Gammaproteobacteria > Vibrionales > Vibrionaceae > Vibrio > Vibrio sp. Isolate22. The sequence goes on from NZ_JAKEUW010000030.1 coordinate 11,373, forward strand.
CTTTAGATTTAACTATAGATAGACTCGGCGAAATTTTGTTGTTGTATGGAATAATGACGAAAAAGAGTAGCTTACTGTCTCACTTTGTTGTTTTTGTTATCGCGTTATCACTTTTAGGGTGTGGCGGTGGTAGCGGCAGTGAAAGTGTTCAAACTGGTTCTGGTGGTTCTGGTGGTTCTGGTGGTTCTGGTGGTTCTGGTGGTTCTGGTGGTTCTGGTGGTTCTGGTGGTTCTGGTGGTTCTGGTGGTTCTGGTGGTTCTGGTGGTTCTGGTGGAGGAGGTAATGACGGAGATGGAAGTAGTGATCCGGATATAACCCCAATCCCGCAAACTGCTGTGGAAAAAGCATTGGCGACAGGTAATGCTTCTTATGTCGTTAATCCCTCGGAGTTTGTTGAGGCAAGCCAAGCATTAGTTGCTCAATACAACGAAGACTACAATCAGATTAAACAAGCCTTATCTCAAAGCCCTGAAGGTGAGCCACTACGCAATCTCCACTGGGACCCAACCCATGGCACGGCCATCATCTTACCTACTTATGGCTTCAACGATGTTATCTTGAAAACGAATAAAGCGATGCAAGATGGCTACTCCGATCAAGAGTTGGTGGTTGGTGTTGCGGGTTATACTGCGACTAAAGGGCGTTATGCAGTACTTGCGAGTAACCCATTTAGAACGAAGCAACGTTTTCCTGATTCTGTTAATGAAGAGATGAACACTTGGCTGAAGAATCTGGTTACCTGGGTTTCAGGAACTGATGCGCCAAAAAATGTGGTGTTAGCTCAGCTCGATCAGTCTTATTACTTCCCGGATGATCAAGCGACAAGGAACTGGTTAACTGACAACATTAATGCCTCTGTGGTTGCCAACGCAGACGATGCTTGTGATGGCAGTCAATTAAGTCAGTGCCTTGAAGCCAATAGTCCTGATTTGGTGATTTTGTCTCAAAAATTGAACGCCGGCGATAGTATTGATGATGTTGTACAAGGGCTACGTTTAGCGTTTGATAAAAACATTCCGGTGCTTTACTTGCATCTCGATGGTGGTATGACGGACTTGGGTAATGCTTTGTTTGCTGAAATGCATATGGCTTATGTCGGTGACAATTATTGGCGCAAGCTTGGTCTGTCTAATTGGGATTCAACGCAGCTGATTAATCAGATACCGGATAATATTGTTCAACAGCAAGCGCTTTTACAAAGACTGAAAGACGACAGTTTCACCGTTGATTTAAGCACGTGTGATGACAAATCTTGCCCCGATGAATCCAATATGGATGAAGAGTTCTATACCGCAGCCAACAGCATTCGCGCACATCTAACGTCGCTGGATAGTAAAAAAATTGACCTGTTTGCAACGGATGATTATGAGTATGAAAAGCTGTTATTACTACTTGCTGACCATTACCGTCAAGATGTTCAGTACCCAATGGGCAAAGGTGTGACTGGGAGGATTGATTTTCTTCGTTCTTACTACAGTGATTACGTGGCATACAACAGTCGACTGTATAACGCGGCGCAACCAAGTTTAGGTAACTTTAGTACCAAGAGTTTTGATAACGTACCGCTCGTCACGAAAACCGTTGCCTTGGAGTCTAAAAGACATTTCCGATCCGCTGGTTTGTATGCCTTGCCGGGTAAGACAATCAAGGTGACTCGCTTAGACAATAACGGTGTGGCTACGTCTATTGCATTTAATACATTACGTAGCGGCGCGACACACGAGTTTTCGGGGAACGACGGTTACGCTCGGCCAAAGTTTTTAACCTCGGTAACCTATTCAGTGAAACCGGGAGAGACGATTTCTCTCACTTCAGCTTATGGCGGAACATTACAGGTTCACTTTGATACCAATGATATTGACGTGGAACTACGTTTTGAAAATGTCGCACAGCACCCCGTCTGGAGAAGTGAAGCGGACAATGACAGCTTTGTTGCACAGCTTGAAGAAGGAAACTTTGATTGGGCTGAGCTGATTACCCCAGGGTTTGAAGTTCACTCAAAGCTGGAAAAAATGAAGGAATCTATCGGTTCAGATGACTGGGCTCAGCCACATGACATGGCACTTGCAACGGAGCGTTATGTTCACAATTTTCCTCATGCGCTCGCTGGTTTTAAAGGCCCTGGGATTGATGAAATTGCTGAAATACAACAATACGGTGAAGACAAGGGCTGGCAGATCGAGACCATTGATATCGTAAAACACATGAACGCAGACCAAGCGAACTGTGGCTACGGTTGCTCAGGAAACCCTTATGATGCCTATTGGTCTTTTCATCCACTAGGGCATGGTGACCTTCATGAGTTGGGGCATGGCTTGGAGCGAGGCCGATTTAGATTTAGCGGTTGGGATGGACATTCAACAACGAACTACTACTCCTATTACAGTAAATCTCGTTACTATTTGGATACCAAGAGAGTGTCTTCTTGCCAGGGACTTGACTTTAAGGGGCAATATGAACTGCTACAAGAGAGCCGAAAACAGCCTGACCCCAATGCTTATATGGCGCAGCAGAATCAAACCAGTTGGAGTTGGGGAGCGCGTGTCTTTATTCAAATGATGATGTTGGCACAAGAGCAGGGCGTACTGGATTACGGCTGGCATATGTTAGGACGGCTTCACTTGATTGAACGTGAGTTTAACCGCCTTAAATCGAGTGATGAACTATGGAGTGCGAATAAACAAAACATCGGCTTTGATAACTACTCTCGCGATGAAGCAAACCAGATTTCCAATGATGACTGGTTGTTGATTGCATTAAGCTATGTGAATGAGCGCGACATGAGGAACTATTTAAACATGTGGGGCTTCAACTTCTCGGATAAAGCGAAGCAACAAGTAGCGACTATGAGTTTAGCACCAATGCCGTTAACCTATTTTGCAAGTTCAAACCAAGGGTATTGTGTTGATGAGTTTGCTAAGAGGCCAATTAGTGTGGATGGAGTGACGGCTTGGCCTCTTAACTAATCTAAAAAGGGGAACCGCGATAGTTCCCCTTTTCACTTAGCAATTCATTACTTAAACGTCGACCAAATTGGCGCGTGATCAGACGGCTTTTCGATACCACGCAGTTCGTAATCGATACCTGCTTCAGTACACTTCTCAGCAAGTTTTGGAGTAGCTAATACCACATCAATACGAAGGCCGCGGTTGTCTACAAAACCTTTAGAGCGGTAATCAAACCACGAATATTGATCGGTTACATCAGGGTGAAGCTGGCGGAACGTATCAACAAATCCCCAATCTAATAAGGTTTTCAGCCATTGACGCTCTTCTGGTTGGAACGAACATTTACCTGTTTTTAGCCAACGTTTCGCGTTTGGCTCACCGATACCGATATCTGCATCAATTGGGCTGATGTTGATATCACCCATAACAACAATCTGTTCGTCATTGCTGTGGTGATCGTTTAGGTAAGTCATTAGGTCTTTGTAGAACTGGCGTTTATATGGGAACTTAGTCTCGTGATTAATGTTGTCGCCTTGTGGGAAGTAACCATTTAGCACGGTTGTCTTTTCGCCATTATCATCTTCAAACGTCGCCATGATCATACGTTTTTGATGTTCTTCATTGTCTGTTGGGAAACCCTTCTGAACAGAGATAGGCTCTTGCTTACACAACATAGCGACACCGTAGTGTGCTTTTTGGCCGTGGAAGTAAACCTTGTAGCCCATTGCTTCAACATCAGCAATTGGGAAGGCCTCGTCGTGCACTTTGATCTCTTGTAAACCAATCACGTCAGGTTGGTGTTTGTCGATAACCGCTTGCAGTTGGTGAAGGCGAGCTCTTAGGCCATTGATGTTGAAGCTAATTACTTTCATTTATTTTTATACCTCTCGTAAACCTTTGCCTATAGTGCAGCAAAGATTATTTGATTTGGTGAGTTTCATAGTTAATCGTATTTAACCATGCTTAATAATGTATGTCGCCATTTGTAGAGACAAAATGGCGACATAAAACGACGTGGGTACTTGCGTTGAATCTATTGAGTCTTGAGCAAATCTAAAAAGAATGCGTATTCCAGTGTGTCTTCTTTTAATCGTTTAAATCGACCTGATGCACCACCGTGACCTGCTTCCATGTCGGTTTTGAACACAAGTACATTGTTGTCTGTTTTCATCTCACGCAACTTCGCTACCCACTTCATAGGTTCAAAGTATTGTACTTGCGAATCATGCAGACCGGTTGTCACTAACATGTTCGGGTAGTTTTGAGCTTTGACGTTGTCGTATGGCGAGTAACTCAACATGTAATCGTAGTAGGTTTTATTGTTTGGATTACCCCATTCGTCATACTCGTTAGTTGTAAGAGGAATTGATTCATCAAGCATGGTCGTTACCACGTCAACAAATGGAACATGAGCGCCAATGCCTCGATATAACTCAGGTGCTTGATTGATGATTGCACCCATCAACAGACCGCCAGCCGAACCGCCAACTGCAAATACTTTGTCTTTCGCGCCATAACCTTCTTCAACTAGGCCTTTGGTGACATCGATGAAGTCATTGAACGTGTTTTGTTTAGTCAGCTTTTTGCCATCTTCATACCAAGGGCGTCCCAACATCTCTGAACCTCGAATATGCGCGATAGCATAAACGAATCCGCGATCAAGTAGGCTAAGACGAGCTGAGCTAAAAGTTGGTTCGATTGTGTGCCCGTAAGACCCGTAGGCATATTGGTAGAGAGGGTTAGTACCGTCTTTCTTGAATAGATCTTTGCGATAAACCAAAGAGACTGGTACTTGCTTACCATCGCGAGCCGTGATCATGATTCGCTCTGATTGGTAATTATCAGCATCGAAATCACCTAATACCGGCGTTTGTTTCATGATCTCTGATTCACCTGTATTAAGGTCGAAATCATAGTAAGTGCCAGGAGTCGTTAGGCTGCTGTAATAGACTCGAACTTTAGAGTTATCTAACTCATAGTTACTTGTTAGATAGGCAGCAAAAGCGGTGTCGTTGAACTCAAGTGGAAATTCTTTGCCTGTAGAGAGTTGACGAACCTTTACTGTAGACAAGCCATTTGAACGCTGCTCGTAAACCAGATGATCATTAAATAGCTCAAAATCGACAAGCTGTACGTTGTCGTCAGCTGGAATGACATCGACCCATTTTGAACGGTCATGCATGTCTTCAGCCGTTGTTTTCATCAAACGGAAGTTGACCGCTTGGTAGTTGGTGTAGATGTAATACCAATCCTCTAGCTTGGCGATGCTGTACTCAATACCCGTTTCTCTTGGGTAGAAGGCTTCGGCTTTTGCATTTGGGTTATTGGCATCAATAATTGAAACACCACTGGTTTCAGTGCTCGAGTGCCAAATGTATACCTGCTCGCCATCTTTACTCTTACTGATGCTGGTGTAGTAAGCGCTGTCAGCTTCTTCGTAGATTAGTTCATCGCTTGTTTGAGGTGTGCCCAATACATGGCGGTAAACTTGATAACCAAGTAGAGTTTGTGGATCTTTCTTGATGTAGTAGAAGGCTTGGTTGTCGTTTTGCCACGCAATAGCGCTCGAAGCCCCTTCAATTTCATCCTTTAGGTACTCACCTGTCGTGAGGTCTTTAATCTTAATGGTGTAAATACGACGGCTCAGTGTATCTTCGCCATAGGCCAGCATATTTTCGTTCGGGCTCACTGATAGGCCACCAATGCTGAAGAATTCATGTTCTTTGGCGAGTTCGTTAACGTCTAAGATGACTTGTTTGTCTATTCCTAAAAAGTGTTTTTCGCGTAAATGAACTGGGTATTCGTTGTCACCTGTGACTTTATTTGAGTAGTAATAGCTACCTTTACGAACCGGTACCGAATTGTCGTCTTTCGCGATTCGGCTTTTGATCTCTTCAAATAATTGTTCTTGAGATGCTTCTGTGTGTTTCAGCACAGTCTCGGCATACTGGTTCTCTTGCTCGAGGTGCTGCAAGATCTCTGGATCTTGGCGTTCATCATCACGCATCCAATAATAATCATCAATTCGTGTGTCACCATGAGTCGTCATTGAATGAGGGACTTTCTTAGCAACGGGAGCTCGGGTTTGTTTAGCGACGAGTTGCGATGGAGAGTAATGGTTCATGGTTATTATTCCTTGATTGCTGCATCCGGCGACAAGCGCCACCGATACGGCTAATGTGGTTAAAGCGAAACGCATCTGTATATCCTTAGTGTGCACCTTACTCGTTTTAATGCCAGCATCCTTTTTAGTGGTTAGTTTTCTTCCAGTGATGTTATTTATAATTGGATTCTGGATATGCACTTTCATCGTAAGTGTCTGTTATTGTTTTTAAAAAATCAAAGTAATGTTTGATTAAATTGATGGAAGACATCAGGCGAGGGTAAACGGGCAATAAAAAAGGGACACGCCTTTCAGCATGTCCCTCTGTTTGTGAGGCAAGATTTGCGTTCTGCTTTAGATAGCCAATGGCATTTCGTTTGAGTGGTCAGGCTTACGATTAACCCAACGTAAACCAAGCATGGCGATAAGTGACATGGTAATCATCAAGCAACCCAATGGCAGTTGGTCTTGAGCTGGGAAGAACGATGCCAACAGTGTTGCAATACCGGCACCTAGGTTCTGCATACCGCCTAAGATCGCGCCACCCGTACCTGCGTGATATGGGAATGGCGAAAGTGCTCCCGTTGTTGCTGCTGGAAATAAGATACCAGCGCCCAAGAAGTAAATAGTTGCACCGCCAATTAAAGTTAATGCTGTTGTTTGACCAAACAGACCTGGGATAAGCACGACAGCTGAGCCAACCAAGATCGATACTAGGCCAACATTCAACGCGCGGCGTTCAGAACGGCGTTGTGCGATGTAACTCGATAGGCCTGCACCCACTAGGTAACCAGGAATTGGCAATACAAACAGCAAACTTACTGTGGTCGCTGGTAAGCCAAGCACACCGCCAAGCAATACGCCAGCTGCTGCCTCGAACACTGCTACGCCCGCAAATGTTGCCACCAGAACCAGTAAGAAACCTTGGAAGCGTTTGTCAGACAGAACGAATTTGTAGCTGTTGACGACCGATTCATTTTTGCGTCGCTCTTTTGGCAATGTCTCCATCATGCTCGTCATCATGGTGATCACAACAGCGATACCAAACAGTGCTAGAAACAAGTAGCTAGAACGCCAACCGAAAGCTTCAGTTAGGTAACCGCCCACTACAGGTGCCATCAATGGGGAGAAAATCACACACATGCTGATTAAGCTGTTTGCACGATGTAATTCAGCGCCCTCAAAACAGTCGCGAGTCAATGTACGAGACATCGCACCGCCACAACCAATGCCCAGTCCTTGAATAAAGCTACCCGCCAAGAACCATTCGTATTCATGAGCGAATAAGGCTACCAAGGTACCTAGGATATAGATGACTAAGCCTGCGACGATGATTGGTTTACGACCAAGGCGATCTGAAAGTGGACCGTAAACAAATTGCGACAAACCATAAGGGATCAGGTAACACGCCATCACTGCTTGAAGTGAAGACGCAGAAACCAAGAACTCACCTGCCATATGACCGATAGAAGGCACGTACATCGTTTGAGTCATTTGACCTACGGCTGTCAGAATAGCGATTAAAAAGGTAAGTTTCGCTAATGGAAACGAGGCGGACATTTGCGTATCTCTCCAAAAATTAAAACGTAAGAAGCCTTAGCGCTCCATTAGGGAGTGCCAATTGAATAAGGTGATTAGGGAATCTAGGCGCGAGATATTAAAGTTTGATTGTCGAATTAGCAATCAAAAAGTGTGAACTTGATCAAGATAAAAATCTATACCATTGATTAGAAAAACTAATCCAAATTGTTGCGTAATAAAGAGAGGCAGAGAGGGCTTCTTTTACAAATCAATGCTATGACTACTGTAAAGTTCTTAGAACAACGACGAGTCGTCCGTAGCACATGAGTAGATTGTTTTGAAATCACAGGGGCAAAAGGCCAAAGACACGGCTTGTTAACATTTATGTAAACTTTCGTTTTATATGTAAGCGATTTGTGCTGTAATTATTCGCTAAGCTATTCGTCTAACTTATCTACATTGTGTGCAGCCATTCGTTGTCGATGTGATAGTTATGGTTATGGAAGTCTTTTGGCTTAAATAAGGATATTAAATGCGTTCTCTATCGGTACAGTGGAAAATAACTCTATTAGCGGGTTGTTGTTTGATCATTACGTCACTGTCTCTTATTGGTTTCTCGATCTATAACGCGACGAGCAATCAACAAGTCATCAAATCTCAAAGCTCAGAATCAGTGATCAATAAAACTCAACAGTTGTTGGCGTCTGTTTCTCAGCTTAATGCCCAAGAAACTCAACGCTATGTTGACGAAGCGATTTATCGCGCAGAGATGCTTGCGGCCAGTGCTCAGTTTCTAAAGAACAATGCAGATGAAAACTTTACTCCGAGTGAAGAGCTTCGTACTGCATTAGACGAAATGGTGCGTCGCTCAGTTTTAAACTTCGATTCAATTCAAGGTGCTTATCTAGTATTCAAGCCTGACTTACTCGATAGTGAAGATGCGAACTATGTCGATGCTGATTATGTAGGTTCTAACGAGAAAGGACGTTTCGCTCCTTACTGGAAGGTAGCGGATAATGGCGAGAATGTTCTCTCGAACGTGCTTTCAGAATCAACATTGAATGACAACAGCAATAGCGAACGTTTTTACTGTCCGTTATCTTCAGGACAAACTTGTATCAGCACCCCACGAGTGGTGAACAGCGGCGGTACAGCATTATTGACGTCCTCTATTTCAGTTCCAATTTTAGTCGACGATGTTGCGATTGGTTTTCTTGGTATCGACTTAAGACTTGATGGCTTAACCAGTGTGATTACTCAATCTGACCAGAGTTTGTTTAACGGTGCAGGTAAAGCTTACGTGGTTAGCCTAGACGGCTCCGTTATCGCTTCTGAAGATTCAAATATTGCAGTCGGTTCTAAATTCCAAAGTGATAATACCAACAGTGACTTAATGACCGATTTTATCTTCGGCGGTGAAGTAACAACGCAGTGGAGTGAGAATGGTGAGTGGTTACTTGCGTTTGCACCTGTTGTTGCTGCTAACCAAACTTGGGGCGTGTTGTTTGAGATCCCAAGAGACAGTGTCGTCGCTGATGCAAATAAATTGGATTCCATCATTAGCACCAAACTAAGTGAAGGCATCAAAACAGAAGTCATTGCCGGTACGGTATTTATTATCTTTGGTTTAGCTATTATCGCATTTGCTTCGTTGTCTATCGTGAAGCCGATTCGTCAGGTAGTGGAAAGGCTGAATGACATCGCTTCTGGTGAAGGTGATTTAACCCAGCGCTTAGAAGTGAAGTCTCAAGATGAAATCGGTCAGTTGTCGAAAGGCTTTAATTTGTTTCTAGATAAGCTGCAACATACGATCAAAGAAGTCATTCAAACCACAGAGCAAGTGGCAAACACGACCAGTCAAGCGAAGGCATCAGCATCAAGTACTCGCGAAAGCAGCGAATCTCAATTTAAAGAAGTAGATTTGGTAGCTACAGCGGCTGAAGAGATGACTCAAACTGCGGGCTTAGTGGTACAAAACGCAGAAGTTGCGGTAGACGCAGCTTGTGAGGCAAATCGTTCAGCTCAGCAAGGGCAACAAGTTATTGAGCTTTCTGCAGGTGAAATGAGAAAGCTGGTGGAGCGCATGTCGAGTGCCGTACCTATTGTAGAAGAGCTAGCGAAGAACAACGGCAATATCACAGAGATCTTAAGCGTTATCGAGGGGATCTCTGAACAGACTAACTTGTTAGCATTGAATGCGGCGATTGAGGCTGCTCGTGCTGGTGAGCAAGGTCGTGGTTTTGCGGTCGTTGCAGACGAGGTAAGAAACCTAGCAAGCCGCACACAATCATCCGTTGGTGAGATCAGAGCGGTGATCGATAAGGTCCATGCGGGTACGCAAGATGTGGTGGAGGCGATCCAAGAAGGTAATATTCTTGCCAACGATACAGCGCTACATGTTCAAAATGCAGTAGAGGATCTCGGCTCGATCTTTACCTCAATTGAAGCGATTAGTGACATGAACAATCAGATCGTGAGAGCAGCAGAAGAGCAACAATCGGTTTCCGGTGAAGTGAATCAGAGCGTGGTTAATATTCGCGATTTGAGTGCGAAGATCTTGGAACAAGCGGCAGCTTCTGAACAAGTGGGTAATGAAATTGATCAGCTGTCTCAGCAGCAACAGAAATTGGTTAATCAGTTCAAGGTCTAAGCCTTAAACAATTCTTGGATAGAAAAAGGGACAAATGAAGATTTCATTTGTCCCTTTTTTAGTTGTTTCTTGAAAAGTAGGTTAATAAATAGCGTCTGACGCTGCTTACTCTTCGATGAACCAGTAGCCTTTGTTAACCAAATCAGTCATGACCGTTACGCCCGAAGGTGATAGGGCAGTAGCCGAGGTAATCACGGTCTCATCGCACAGTGTATTGAGTAATGAAGAATCCGCTTCATCAACCTTAACCACTTCGCCATTGATGTAAGCTGTGTTACTTTGATTTTCGTGGTAGAGCGCTTTCAAGCCTGATACTCGGTGGATTTCACCTTCTGAATCTAGGTGCTGGGCAATTTCTTCTTGAGTCCATAGTGGCTCAGGTGCAACGATCTCTAGCTGGTGGCGTGATTGGCTCAGTAAGCAACCCATGAAGTCGCTAACCGTCTCTGGTTGTTCAAGGGCTGATTTGAGCATATCAGTCAGGTTACTCAAATCTGACGAACGAATCTTGCCGTAGCCATCCTGCATTTTGAACTCAGGATCATGCAAGTGCACATCACCCATATCATGAGCAAGTACAAAGTCGGCAAAGTTACTGATCAGCTCTTGCTCTTTCGGAGAGCGGTAGCCAATGGAGTAGCTCATTGATGGTTCTAGCGTATTGCCTTCGTGTGGAAAGCCTGGCGGGATATAAAGGATATCGCCTGGTTCTAGGATTTCATCAATGATTGGCTCAAAGCCTTCGATTTGACGAAGAGCAGAAGCGCGGACGGTCTCTTTATATTGACCGATATCTTTTGCGCCGACTTTCCATTGACGCTTACCTTGACCTTGAGTGATGAATACATCGTATTGGTCAATATGCGGGCCAACACCACCTTCAGGTGCTGAGTAGCAAATCATCAGATCATCGAACAACCAGTTTGGTAATTGTTGGAACGCTTTCGTTAGCTCATTGGCACCTTGATGCCAATGGTTTGCTGCTTGAACGATCAATTGCCAGTGAGTTTCTGCTAATTCACCAAATTTTTCTTCGGCGAATGGACCATGCTCTGCTGTCCATTGGTTGTTGAGGTTAGAAACAAAGCGAGAATCCACTTCTTCTTCCATCGATAAACCAGCAAGTTCTTCCGGCGAAATTGGGTCGACGAAGTTTTGGAAGCCACCTTTTAAGATGGTTGGTTTCTTATGCCAATAATTTTCAAGAAACTCGGGCATAGAAAAGCTAAGTTGGTACATGTGAATCCTGTATGTTTTGATGCTAGTTGCTAGTTGCTAGTTGCTAGTTGCTAGTTGCTAGTTGCTAGTTTGGCTTGTAAATCTTGTTGGACAATCTTAATTGCTTCTAACGCAACCTTTGGGTCGATCTCGTTGCTTTCGAGTAGGTAGATCAAGTCGACAGCTAACTTAACTTCTTCAGGTGCGTTATCCAATGGTGATGATGTGTTATCAGTGCTCATTTCGCTTTGGGTTCTCTATATTAATCAGTCTTTCGATGTTCTTCATCGAGTCTTCACAGCGCTCCAAACGCTCTTTCGCTAACATCCAAGCGTTTTCTGCTTGTGCTTTACTATGACGTGGTGCGGAGTCTAGCGCTAACTTACGTCGTTTAACTAAATCAACTAAACGTCTTTGCCAATCTTGGTGCTGAGCCAAGTCATTATACAAATCGTTCAAGGTTTTCCCTGATTTACTTTTTCTGTCTAAGCGTAAATCGTGATTGGCGAGCTCGCGTTGCAAAGCCGCTATCTGGTTAGTTAATTTGTCGGTTAAGTAATTCGCGCGTGATGCAGAAAGTTGATTGGTGCTCTGTTCGCGAATAATGGTGTGATAAGTCGCTTGGGTTTCAAGTGCGTAGGGGAGTAGAGTCGAGGCGCCACATTTAAACAATGTTTTGTCGAAAAGCGCCTGATGATAAGAGCCTCGAGATTTATCTACCTGCGAACAGTGACCGAGTAAGGTATCAATGACACTTTTGATTTGTGAAAATTGACTCATTTTACTTCCTGTAATCCAATGGCTATAGGTTTACAAACCAAGCTTCGTAAGCCAGTTTTATCGCTAGTATACTGACAACCGTAACAAAGACTGGTCGTATAAACGTAGCACCAAATCGAATTGCGGAATGTGCCCCAACGAATGCACCTGCCATTAGACAAACGCCCATGGTTAACCCCAACACCCAATCAATATGACCAAGAATCGCGAAGGTCACCAAAGAAGTGAAGTTACTGGTAAAATTCATTGCTTTTGATAGGCCAGAAGCCAGCAGGATATTTAGGCGGTATAGTGCCATCGAGCTCACCGTCCAAAAAGCGCCAGTTCCCGGGCCTGCAACGCCATCGTAAAAGCCAAGAACGAAGCCTTGGTACTTTTGTTTCTTCTTAAGTACAGGACAAGGTTTTGGTGACACGTTGTGATTGGCATTCGGTGTCTTATGAAAAATGGTGTAGATGGCTGCTGCAAGAATGATCAGTGGCAGGACTTTCTCAAGCCATTGAGTGCTGATAGCGTCGACTGTTAGCGTACCTATGGTTGCGCCGATCAAGGTTGTTATAAATGCATTTATCCAACATTCTGGCTTAAACAGCTTTTTACGATAATAAGTAAAAGCCGCTGTTGATGAAGCGAACGTGGCTGCAAGCTTATTTGTACCAAGCGCGATGTGTGGCGGTAGTCCAAGGGATAACAATGCAGGGACTGTTAACATGCCCCCGCCACCGGCGACAGCATCAATAAAGCCTGCTGCAAATGCAACCAGCGCAAGTATAACCAACATGGTTGGTTCAATCATTTCCATAAATAGCTGTTGTTCTCGTTATTGGCCGTCAGAATAGCCGATGGGCTATTCGTGTTTGATTGTGAATGCAGGGGCCAAGCGATGACTGACCCACAACTGCTCTAAGGCAGAAAAGTTAGTATTTTATTGTTCTTTTAAAAGGCGGTAGTGAATCGAGTAGGGACTTGCCATATCGCTTCGTGACTATGCGTCGATCAAGGATCGTGACTTTACCAGAATCTCTTTCCTTACGCAGCAGTCGACCAACAGATTGAATAAGCTTTTTACTCGCTTCTGGAACAGTAATCTGCATAAAGGGATTACCGCCGCGTGATTCAATATATTCCGAATGCGCTTGCTCTACTGGTGAGGTTGGAACACCAAAAGGAATCTTGGTAATTACTAGGTTTTCAAGCAGCTCACCCGGCAAATCCAGACCTTCAGAAAAGCTGCCAGTTCCAAAAAGAACGCTAGTTTTACCTTGGTCTATTAGCTTTTTATGTTTTTTTAGAATTTCAGCGCGTGAAGTATCACCTTGCACCTGCAACGCCCATGATTTTTTAACGAAATCTGTTGCTAAAGCCTCTGCAACTTTATTCATTTGCCAGTAAGAAGAGAATAGAACGAGATTAGCTTTGTTGTCTTCTATTACCTTAGGCAAAATTTCAATAAGATATTCGGTAAACTGAGGCGCTTGCGGTTCGTATTTCATGGCTGGAACGATCAGCTCCGCTTGATTTTGATAATCAAACGGTGATGCTAAAGCCAGAAATTGCACGCCATCTTCTTCTTTTTGACTTATCCCCGCTTGGTGACAGAAAAAGCTGAACGAGTTGAGTGCTCTCATGGTCGCAGAAACAAGTACCGCGCCGACACAACGGCTCCAAATCTGTTGGTCAAGCTGCCAACCAACTTCGAGTGGAGAAACATTCACGACGAAATCGCCTTCACTCTCTTTATTGAGTTCAAGCCAGCGAGCTAAAGGCGCGCCTTTTTCGCGTTTAGGTTCGGCCATTAAGCGCCAAACTTGCGCTAGGTTTTCTGTTCTTTGTATATAGAAGCCGATTTCAGCAAGCGCGGGCTCAGCTAATTTCGCTGAAAGTTCTCCATCTTTAACACGTTCAGCAATAAGGTCTGCAATCTTCGCAACAGCCTGACTCGCTTTTTGACTCAATTGTTTGAGGTCTTTAGATTCGTTCTCTAACCATTCTGGTAAGTCACCATGTTGAAAACGGTACAATCCATCTTCAAAATGGGTGGCGTCAAACTGCTTGCTTAACTGAGTCAGAGTAGGAATCAGCTGTTGTACAGAATCCTGCAATTCATTTCTGAATCGACCCACTCGCTTTTCATCCGCCAAGCCTGAAAGCTTGGTGATGGATTGATTTAAACGCTCTAACCATGAAGCTGCACCTTTTAAACTTGCCGCCGCAGAAGAGTGATCTCTTGCTACGTGTGGTAAGTGGTGAGCCTCATCAAATATATAGATGCTGTTTTCTGGCTCAGGCAGTATCACGCCGCCACCTAAGTCAGCGTCTGCCATCACCAAGCTGTGATTGGCAATAATCACATCTGCCTTATCTAGCTCTGAGCGTGCTTTTTGGAAAGGGCAATCTCTATGAGTAGGCATACTGTTATTACAGCTGTGTTTATCACTGACAATCATTTGCCAAATCATGTTGTCGATTGGTTTCGGCCATGAATCACGGTCGCCATCCCATTTACCTTGAGTCAAGCTGCGGTACATGGTCTGTAATTGTTCGATGTCTTTTTGCTTTGGCTTGGATTCGAACATAGCCATCTGACCGCCATCAACCCCACAAGCAGCGGCTAGCTTTTCGGCACAGCAATAACGCTGTCTACCTTTGGCGAGTATAAAAGAGAACTCTCTATCAGTTAGTCTTCTATATAGAGGGAGATCTTTATTTACGAGTTGTTCTTGAAGTGCAACTGTCGCTGTTGAAATGACGATTTTTCGATTGTTGAGTACCGTAACCGGGATCGTCGCCATTAAATAAGCAAGTGATTTACCAATCCCCGTTCCTGCTTCAGCAACAATCATGCGATTACTTTTGTGGTATTGACCACAAAGTGTCTTCGCGATTTCTGCAACAAGGTAATTTTGAGCACGCCTAGGTACAAAGTTGTCCAACTGTTCTTGGAGGTTTTGATAACTGGTGCGAATAGAATTTTGAATTTTAGTAGTTAGCATACTGTGACCTACGTAACGGAGCGAGGATAGTAGCACATATCACTAGTCGGTACATTTACCGTGAAATAGCTTGCTTTTGAACCAAAGGTAGATCTTGTTCACAAAAAAAAACTGAACCATCAGGAACTTAACGATTTTATTTATCTTGCGAAATATAAATATTAAAAAAGACTGGCTTGTAGGTGTTAAATTCTGCTCTATGGTTGTTTTTTAGATTTCTGGTGGTTATTAATTCTGTTTTGTTGTTTTTTTGGATTATTATATTTCCTGATAAAACTAAGGATAACTTGCTCGTAAAACAATGAAAAAAAATGTAAGTGTTTGATTTTGATTGGTTTGTGTTTTTTTTAGGTTTGTTTTTAGTTTATTTGACACACAGGATAATCTTTTGCAATCTAGACCTCGAAATTTAGTGACGGTGATTAACCAACAAAGAGTGGTAATGACCAGTCATAAAAAATAAAAGGGAACCGGGCAAGGATCTCCCATTCTTAGAAAAGGCAGTGGATTTATTATGAAAAAGACTCTATTAGCGCTAGCTATCGCAGCGGTATCAACTTCTGCATTCGCAGTTGAAACAAGTTCTCAAAACTCTAAGCCAATGTTTGAGTTTGAAGACATGCACAAAGATCAATTCTCAGTATCTGGTGCATGGGGTGTTGGTGGTTACTACGATTCATACTCTGGTGCATTCTACGATGATTGGGCAACTGCTCTAACACTAGCAGTAAGCTACAAAAACAACCGCTGGGTTGGTTACTTCGAAACTGACCTAGAAATGAACTACATCTCTGACACAAACGAGTCAGCTAAAGTTGCTGAAGTTTACGACAGCATTGAGTCAGGTCCTACAACTGATGTAGACAAAGCATGGTTAGGTTTCGATACTGGTTTCGGTGTTGCATCTTTCGGTTGGGAAAATGACACAGCTCTAGATAAAGTTGATGGCGCTGGTGACATGACTTACGAATTTGGTGCTTCTGCTGGCGATGCTTCTGATGGTTTTAACGTAGTGAAATTCCAAGGTGCTACTTCAGGTGTTGCTTACGGTATCTCTTACTTCGAAACTAAAGATAGCCACAAAGCAGCTGACAAAGGTGTGAACGGTTACGTTGGTTTCGAACACGAAATTTTCAATATCTACGCTGGTTACGAAGACCGTGACGAAGCAGATTACACAGTAACTTCTGTATCTGGTAACGTTAAAATTGGTGATACTGTTAAGCTAGGCTTCAACTCTTGGATTGACGACGGTGAGAAAGATCCAAGCAAACTAAATCTTTTAAACAAGAAGAAGACTGGTTACTACCTATCAGGTGCATTTGATGCGTCTGAGCAAGTAACAGTTGCAGCTGGTTACGGTGCAAACACTACAGAACAAGATCGCCTTGCTGATGAAGACTACAGCTACATGAACGTTGCTGTTATGTACACGCACAGCGACCGTCTAGACATGGGTATTGATATCAAACAAGAACTTGACGTGTTTGATGGCGTTCGTAAAGAAAGCTCTGACGAAGAGACATTCGTATTCGCAGCTGCTTACTACTACTTCTAATAGTCTAACTCTTAGTTAAGTAACGCTGTAAAAGCCAGTCTTATGACTGGCTTTTTTGTGTCTGATATTTGTCAACGCATATAAAAATGGCCGCTCAAACTAGCGGCCATTTTTATATTCTCGATATTTCGACTTTAAATCTCTTTCCACTCACCAGGCTGAAGCTGACCTACGTTCATATTACCCATCGAATAGCGAATAAGGCGCAGGGTAGGGAAGCCGATGTTTGCTGTCATGCGTCTGACCTGACGGTTACGTCCTTCGATGATAGTAATCGCTAACCAGGTTGTCGGTATCGCTGCTCTAAACCTTACTGGAGGGGTTCTTTCCCAAACAGCAGGCTCGGACATTACTTCCACTTTAGCTGGCAGTGTCATGCCGTCTTTTAGCTCTACACCTTTTCTCAATTTATCTAAATCTTCCTCAGAAGGTGCGCCTTCAACCTGTACCCAGTAAGTCTTTGGTGATTTTGAGTTCGGTTGAGTCAGCTTAGCTTGAAATATGCCATCGTTGGTCAAGACCAATAACCCTTCGCTGTCACGATCAAGTCGGCCTGCGGCATAAACATCTTTAACTGGAATAAAATCAGCCAGTGTTTTTCTGCCTTCTCCATCAGTGAACTGGCTTAAGGTATCGAATGGCTTGTTGAACAAAATAACCTTGCGATCTTTGAGTGCAATTTTAGGTTTTGCGTTCGCAGGTTTCGCTTTGTATCTGTGTTTACTTGAGTGCGATTTCTTATGCGAATTACCAGTGTTATTTTTATCACCGTTTCGGCCTTGTCTGTTGCCGCTTTGTTTTAATGTGGCGCCAGAACGAGCGGGTTTGTCTGAACGAGATGCGCTGCGTGAGCGAGTAGACATGTTAACTACCTTGCAAAAATGTAAACGAAGTGTGCTGAAAAGTTTTCACTGAAACGGAATTGAGCTATCATTTGCGCGCCTAAAAGACACAAAATAGAACAAGTTTATGGACTCTTGAGCCTGAATTGTTTAATTATACCAACGTGTTTTATTATAACAACGCACTCACGGATTTGGTTCATGCTGTCATTAGATTGCATGAAAAATAAGATAGAGTACGACTATCGAGTAAGCAGTTTTCACTCTCAGAGTCGCTTACTGGTCAATTTATAACATTCTCACTATTCATGTGAGCTTGTAAGAACTATAGGGAAATTTCATGCCTACTGAAAAACCAACTATCATCTATACCATTACAGACGAAGCTCCGGCATTAGCAACTTATTCTCTACTGCCAATCATTCAATCTTTTACAGCTTCTTCAGGTATTGACGTTGATACTCGCGACATTTCACTTGCAGGGCGCATTATTGCCAACTTCCCTGATTACTTGAACGAAGAACAACGTATTGGTGATGCATTAGCAGAACTAGGTGAATTGGCTAAAACACCAGAAGCGAACATCATTAAGCTTCCAAACATCTCTGCATCAGTACCTCAACTACAAGCAACAATCAAAGAGCTACAATCAAAAGGCTACGCACTTCCAAACTACCCAGAAGAAGCAAACACTGACGAAGAGAAAGCAGTTAAAGCGACTTACGATAAGATCAAGGGTAGTGCAGTAAACCCAGTATTGCGTGAAGGTAACTCAGACCGCCGAGCACCGCTTTCAGTTAAAAACTACGCGAAGAAAAACCCGCACTCAATGGGTGCATGGTCAGCAGACTCTAAGTCGCATGTTGCAAGCATGGAAGATAAAGACTTCTTCGGTAGCGAAAAATCAACAACAATCAACGGTGCGACAGAAGTAAGCATCGAGTTTGTAGGTAAAGATGGTGCTAAGAAAACATTGAAGCCAGCATTTGCGCTACAAGATAAAGAAATCATCGATGCTTCAGTAATGAACAAAGCTGCTCTAGTAGCATTCTTTGAAAAAGAAATCGCATCAGCGAAAGAGCAAGGCGTACTGCTTTCTCTGCACATGAAAGCAACCATGATGAAAGTCTCTGACCCAGTGATCTTTGGTCATGCGGTCAAGGTTTACTACAAAGACGTTTTCGCTAAGCACGGTCAGCTTTTTGAAGAGCTAGGTGTTGATGTTAATAACGGTATCGGTGATGTATACGCTAAGATCGCGTCATTGCCTCAAGATCAAAAAGCGGCAATTGAAGCTGACTTACAAGCGGTTTACGAAACTCAGCCACCACTTGCGATGGTAGATTCAGACCGTGGTATTACTAACCTGCACGTACCAAGTGACATCATCGTTGATGCATCTATGCCTGCAATGCTGCGTTCTTCTGGCCAAATGTGGGACCCGGAAGGTAAGCAAAAAGATACTAAAGCAATGATCCCAGATCGTAGCTACGCGAGCATCTACCAAGCGGTAATTGATTTCTGTAAAAAGAATGGCGCATTCGACCCAACAACTATGGGTAGTGTTCCAAACGTAGGTCTAATGGCTCAAAAAGCAGAAGAGTACGGTTCTCATGATAAAACATTCATTCTAGAGGCTGCTGGTCAGGTTCAAGTGGTTGACGCTTCAGGTTCTGTACTTCTAGAGCAAGACGTAGAGGAAGGCGACATCTTCCGTATGTGTCAGGTTAAAGA
Organism: Vibrio sp. Isolate22; assembly: GCF_022398115.1. Lineage (NCBI taxonomy): Bacteria > Pseudomonadati > Pseudomonadota > Gammaproteobacteria > Vibrionales > Vibrionaceae > Vibrio > Vibrio sp. Isolate22. The sequence continues at coordinate 30,720 of NZ_JAKEUW010000030.1, forward strand.
TGCACCAATCCAAGATTGGGTTAAGCTTGCTGTTACACGTGCTCGTGCATCAGCTACTCCAGCCGTATTCTGGCTAGACGAGTCTCGTGCACACGACGCAGAGCTTATTAAGAAAGTGAATACTTACCTACCTGAGCATGATACAGATGGTCTAGAGCTGAAGATTCTTTCTCCATTGGAAGCGACCAAGTTCTCTCTAGTTCGTATTAAAGAAGGTCTAGATACAATTTCAGTAACTGGTAACGTACTGCGTGATTACCTAACTGACCTGTTCCCAATCCTAGAGCTTGGCACATCGGCTAAAATGCTATCAATCGTTCCACTAATGAACGGTGGTGGTCTATTTGAAACGGGTGCTGGCGGTTCTGCTCCTAAGCACGTTCAACAAGTAGAGAAAGAAAACCACTTGCGTTGGGATTCTCTTGGTGAATTCTTGGCATTAGCTGCATCTCTAGAGCACCTAAGCGTGGTTACTGGTAACGCTAAGGCTCAAGTTCTCGCTGATGCGCTTGATAAAGCGACCGGTGAATTCCTAGACAACAACAAGTCACCATCACGTCGAGTAGGTGAGCTTGATAACCGTGGTAGCCACTACTACCTAGCGGCGTACTGGGCTAAAGCACTTGCAGAGCAAACTGCTGATGCAGACCTTGCAGCTGAATTTGCTGCAGTGGCAAGCCAGTTAGCTGAAAGCGAAGAAGCAATTGTAGCTGAGCTAAATAACGCACAAGGTGTTGCTGGTGACTTAGGTGGTTACTACCTATTTGATGATGCACTAGTTTCTGCACTGATGCGCCCAAGTGCTACATTAAACGCATTTATCGACGCTTAGAATGCAGCGTTTCTGTGAGTGCTTTCTAACGCGCGAACAGATGACATAATAAAAGACGCTTTAATGTAATCGTTAAAGCGTCTTTTTTGTTTCTGCCTATTTCACTGTCGAACCCGGTATCAAACTGCCTCTACGCAGAACATAGGTCTCACCCAAGATCAAAAAAACCGCTCATTTAACCTACGTATAGGTATTAAAGGAACGGTTTTCATAGTCTTTTAACGTTCTAATAGTGCTATTTAGGTCAACACGATATGGCAGCTTTGCCTATTTACTTGCACTGCCTTCTACAGGAACAACGGAGCTAGCGTGCGAGCCTTTAGGTCCACTTTCTACTTCATAGTCGACCTGCTGACCAGCCTTTAAGGTTCTGTAACCTTCCATTTGTATTGTGGAGTAGTGCGCAAAGATATCGCCTTCTTCACCTTCTGGACAAATAAAGCCAAACCCTTTGGCATTGTTAAACCATTTTACTGTACCTGTAGCCATGCTATACATCCCTCATGCATTTTGTTACTAACGTTGTTTACATCAAATCAATGTAAGTTCGATTGACATCATTCCCACCAACCAAAGTTGTTCAGTTGGCAGTTTGAATTTCAGACATTGCTTACGGAAATTAACACTGCCCTGCGTAATTATTCCTTATTGTTAAATTTTCAAGCGTGTTATGAAACTGTATTAGAAAAACCTTTTAGCTCCAATGTAGCTAATGATTGAGCACAGTCAATAGTAAATTGGTATAAAAGTGATCAATTTTAATAACAAATCACATTCGAGATTTACCACAAACTATTAACTAAATAGTAACTTAGAGCATTTCGTATCGTTATCGTCAATAGTTATGGCGTGTTTTTAATCAATCACATATGTTAATCCTGTGAATCGAGATCTTTTATTTGCAGCGATGGAAATGGTGGATTAGGCTCAGTATAGAGGAATATTTTTTGGTACTGTTTTTCGGTGCGGTTTCTTAGTACACCGTAAAGCGTGAATGTGGTAAATTTAAGTTACACAAACATTCACCACTTCCGAAAAATAACCCTTAGCAAAGCGATATGAGCAGAAACTTTGAATGGGCATCTCCAGGCTCAGATTTACTGGAGAAAGAAGCAACAAAAGTAAAGCCACCGGCAATGTATAACGTCGTACTGAATAACGATGATTACACGCCAATGGACTTTGTAATCGAGATCCTAGAGCGATTCTTCTCACTAGATATCGAAAAAGCAACGGAAGTGATGCTCAAGGTTCATTATGAAGGTAAAGCTATATGCGGCACATACAGTGCTGAAATAGCGGAAACAAAGGTAGCGCAAGTCACGATGTACTCAAAGGAAAATGAGCATCCGCTACTATGTACAATGGAGCAAGTATAAATTGCTCGAACAACACTGTTGTTCCCTTAGGAGGTACTTATGCTAAATAAAGAATTAGAGTCGAGTTTAAATGGCGCATTTGCTCGTGCGCGAGACAAGCGACATGAATTTATGACTGTCGAACACCTCCTACTAGCATTATTAGAAAATGATGCGGCTAAGGAAGCGCTCCAAGCTTGTCAGGCTGATCTCGATGCTCTTCGCAACGAGCTCGATATTTTTATTGATCAAACGACCCCACTTATCCCAGAAAGTGATGAAACTCGTGAGACCCAACCTACGTTGAGTTTCCAACGAGTGCTTCAACGTGCTGTTTTTCATGTCCAATCTTCGGGTCGTAGTGAAGTAACAGGTGCTAATGTGCTTGTTGCTATTTTCAGTGAGCAAGAGTCACATGCGGCTTATCTTCTTAAGAAAAATGACATTAGCCGTTTGGATATCGTTAACTTCATCTCACATGGTATTACTAAAGCCAGTAATGAAGGCGATAGTGCTTCATCATCAGACTCATTTGGTGGAGCAGAGAATGCCGAAGAAGCAAATTCAGAAGACCGCTTAGAAAACTTTGCGACCAACCTCAATGAAGTGGCGAAGCAAGGCAATATTGACCCACTAATCGGTCGAGACAAAGAGCTTGAGCGAACTATTCAAGTCCTATGTCGTCGCCGTAAAAACAACCCTCTGCTCGTTGGTGAAGCTGGTGTAGGTAAAACAGCTATTGCTGAAGGCCTTGCATGGCGTATCGTTGAAGGACAAGTGCCTGAAATTATTCAGAGTAGCGTGATTTACTCTCTAGATATTGGTTCACTGCTTGCGGGTACTAAATATCGTGGTGACTTTGAGAAACGTTTTAAAGCGATTCTTAAGCAACTAGAGAAAGAAGAAGACGCGATTCTGTTCATCGATGAGATCCACACCATTATTGGTGCGGGTGCTGCGTCGGGTGGGCAAGTTGATGCGGCTAACTTAATTAAACCACTACTAAGTAGCGGTAAGTTGCGCTGTATCGGTTCAACGACATATCAAGAATACAGCAGTATTTTCGAGAAGGAGCGCGCGCTATCTCGTCGTTTCCAAAAAATCGATATTGTTGAGCCTTCATTAGATGATACGACTAAGATTCTGATTGGCTTGAAGCCAAAATACGAAGCTCACCACGAAGTACGTTACACCAACAAGGCTTTACGTGCGGCTGTGGAGTTGTCTGCGAAATACATTAACGAACGTCATCTTCCTGATAAGGCGATAGATGTTATTGATGAAGCGGGTGCTCGTAGTCGTTTAGCTCCAGCAAGCCGTCGTAAGAAAACAGTTAGCGTGGCAGATATTGAGTCAATGGTTGCGAAAATGGCTCGTATTCCAGAGAAATCGGTCTCTTCTTCAGACAAAGATACGCTGCAGAAACTGGACGATCGCATGAAAATGTTGGTGTTCGGACAAGATCCAGCTATCGATGTATTGAGTGAAGCGATTAAGCTAACGCGTGCAGGACTTGGTGCTGACAATAAACCTGTTGGTTCATTCCTATTTGCAGGCCCTACAGGTGTAGGTAAAACTGAGGTGACGGTTCAACTATCTAAACTAATGGGTATTGAGCTACTGCGCTTTGATATGTCTGAGTACGGTGAGCGTCACTCAGTGAGTCGCTTAATTGGTGCTCCTCCTGGTTATGTTGGATACGATCAAGGCGGTCTGCTAACGGATGCGGTTATTAAAAATCCGCACTCGGTTGTACTGCTTGATGAGATCGAGAAAGCTCACCCTGATATCTTCAACCTATTACTTCAGGTGATGGATAACGGTACGCTAACGGATAACAACGGTCGTAAAGCGGATTTCCGTAACGTGATCCTTGTGATGACGACTAACGCGGGTGTGGCTGAGACAGAGAAGAAATCGATCGGCCTGATCCAACAAGATCACGCACCAGATGCGATGGGCGAAATTAAGAAAGTCTTTACTCCTGAGTTCCGTAACCGTCTTGATAACATCATTTGGTTCAATAGCCTTGATCCAAGTGTGATTAGCCAAGTTGTCGACAAGTTCATTGTTGAGCTTCAGGTTCAGCTGGATGCTCGTGGCGTATCTCTAGAAGTTTCTGAAGATGCTCGTCACTGGTTAGCAGACAAAGGCTATGACAAGACAATGGGCGCTCGTCCAATGGGGCGTGTGATTCAAGAGAAGCTTAAGAAGCCGCTTGCGAATGAACTGTTGTTCGGTAGCTTAGTTGATGGTGGTACGGTTAAAGTAACACTTAAAAAAGACGAACTTCATTTTGTCTATGTCGGTGCTAAAGAAGAAGTGATGCACTAACAAAGAGGCAGATAGCTCTATAGCATAGGCATAAAACGCATGACTTAGGTTGTGCGTTTTTTTTATGTTTTGAAGATACGAGATACTAAGAAAAGGGGTTAAGACAAAGTGGCAAACGGTAGGCAATAAAAAACGGAGCATTAAGCTCCGTTTCTTATCGTATTCGATAATTAAAAATTAACGAGCACGGAAGACGATGCGGCCTTTAGAAAGGTCGTATGGAGTCATCTCAACAGTTACTTTATCACCAGTAAGAATACGGATGTAGTTCTTACGCATTTTACCAGAGATGTGTGCTGTCACTACGTGACCGTTTTCAAGCTCAACACGGAACATTGTGTTTGGTAGAGTATCAAGGACAGTGCCTTGCATCTCGATTACGTCTTCTTTAGCCATCTAATCCTCTTTCGAAACTTGGCGGTTTTCAACGGCTTGATTGTGCCGTCAAAATCAAAATATGTAAAGTTGTGGCGTATTCTACCCTTGCCACCGCTGATTTACTAGCCTTTGATGACGTTGAAATCGTACTTTATAGTTCATAGCAGGGCATTCATCGATTTGATAACCCAAATATAGCCACTGTTTGTGTTCTTTCTGAGCATGTTGGATTTGGAATAAAACGCCAAGCGTCCCCATGGATATATCGATGTCCGGATCGAAAAAGGTATAAAACGCACTGGTACAGTGAGACATCACATCGGTCACAGCGATACCAACGAGATCGCTCTCGTTGTAAATATGCATAAACTTAGTGGTTAACCACTCATTTTTTGAAAATTGTAGAAACTCTTCTTTTTTAGGTGGGTACATAGTGCCTGAACGATGGCGAGCGGTGATATAACGGCTATATAAGTCAAACCAGTTATCATCCATTGTATCTTTGAGCTCCCAACGAAAGGTTTTCGCTTTGTTGAGAATTCTTCGCTGACTTTTGGAAAATTTAACGTCGGGAATTGAAAGGCGAATCGCCTGACATGCTGAACAATTGTCGCAATGTGGCTTATAGATGGTGGCACCGCTGCGACGAAAACCGTTCGCAAGCAGAACTTCATAATTTTCTGAGGTGTGCATGTGCTCATCAAGCGTAACAGCGACTCTTTCCTCGAGGTGAGGGAGATAACTACACGCGTGATTGTCTGTTAATCCAATTCTGATTTGTTGTAAATCTGGATTCATTAAGGCATTTCCTCTAGCCATTGGTTTTCAAAGCATACATCGTTAACAGGCTTATCTTTCAGTAATTGCAGAGAGCTGAGAAACTCTTCTCTTTCTACTTCTAATGCCCCCATAGACTCCAAATGAGGGTTCATGACTTGGCAATCAATGAGCTTGCCTCCAGACTGAGCAAAGTGGTGACAAAAATACCATAGAGCGATTTTAGAGGCATTGGTCTTTAAGCTAAACATGGATTCACCGCAAAAGACTTGTCCTCTTTGTAAGCCATACAGCCCACCGACTAGCTCGTCACCTTGCCATACTTCCACCGAGTGACAGAAGCCTAACGAAGCGAGCTCTCGGTAGGCGGCCTGCATGTCGCTGTTTAGCCAGGTCTCTTCTTCCGGTCTTAGCGATGAGCAATAACCGATAACTCTATTCGTCGCTTGGTTGATGCTGACACGATAATTATGTTTTCTTTGAAACTTTTTAAGACTTTTTGATGGTTTGAATGTCTTAGGATTAAATACCGCTCGTGGTGCTGGGCTCCACCAAAGTATAGGCTCACCTGGGCCATACCATGGAAATATACCGTGACTATAAGCATTTAAGATTCGCATTGGCGATAAATCTCCCCCAAAAGCAAGAAGGCCATTTGGCTCCTCCAGTGCATCGAAGGGAGATGGAAACTCTATACTAGTAGTATCGAGTTCAGTTAGGTATATAGTCATAAGTACCGCGTAACAGATTAATCACTGACCATGAGGTCATTAGGAGTTTTACCATGAAGAAGTTGCTTTGGATTTTACTTGTTTTGCCCATGTTGGCAAATGCAGCTTATAACCGAAATCAAGCTCGACCGGTGAATGAGGTTGTTTATGGTGAGATTGATACCGTGAGATATATTACTCAACAAGAGATAGTGGAATCGAAAGCGAGCGGCTGGGAGACCCTATTAGGTGCTGCGATTGGTGGTTTAATTGGTAACCAATTTGGTGGTGGTACAGGTAAAGAAGTAGCAACGGCTGTCGGTGCTGTTGCTGGGGCTGGAATCGCTCGTAACCGAGGTAATAGCCAATATCGCGTGGAGTATAAGTTGGTTGAACTGCTGGTTAAAACCAAAGATGACAAACTCGTCAATATCATCCAAGACGTCGATAGCACGATGTTGTTTAACCGAGGTGACGACGTGAGAATCCTCTATTTTTCAGATGGTGTTCGTGTTGATCTCGTGTACTAGTATAAAAATACGATTGGTTGGCTAATTAATCACCTTTTTGAAGGGGATTAGCTCTGGAGTTCATTGGAAAAGTTCGTTAGTCTGCAAGTACGAAGAATTATTCATCACCCGAAAATAAATACTCGCCAGTGACTTCGGGTGGTACAAGGACTAAAAGATTTAATGGAAAGCCTTACGTTACAACCAATTCAAAAAGTGAGTGGGGAAGTTAACCTACCTGGCTCTAAAAGTGTTTCTAACCGTGCGCTTCTTTTGGCTGCGCTTTCAACTGGAACGACTTGCCTAACCAACTTATTAGACAGTGATGACATTCGCCACATGTTGAATGCTCTGACCCAGTTAGGCGTTGATTATCAGCTATCAGCGGACAAAACCGTATGTGAAGTGACGGGCGTTGGTGGTGCATTCTCAAGCGATAAAGCACTCGAACTTTTCTTAGGTAACGCTGGTACTGCGATGCGCCCGCTTGCTGCTGCACTTTGTTTAGGTCATGGTGAATACGTTCTAACTGGTGAGCCGCGCATGAAAGAGCGTCCGATTGGTCACTTAGTGACTGCTTTGCGAGAAGCTGGTGCTGACGTTGAATATTTAGAAAATGAAAACTACCCACCGTTGAAAATCACAGGCACGGGTCTGAAAAGCGGTACGGTTTCGATCGACGGTTCTATTTCTAGCCAATTTTTGACGGCATTTTTGATGGCAGCACCGTTAGCAGAAGGTGAAGTGACCATCAAAATTGAGGGTGAATTGGTTTCTAAACCATACATCGATATCACGCTACACATTATGAAACAATTTGGTGTGGACGTGATCAATAACGATTACCAAGAATTTGTCATTCCAACGGGTCAATCATACAAAGCACCAGGTGATTTCCTTGTAGAAGGCGATGCATCTTCGGCGTCTTACTTCCTAGCAGCTGCTGCGATTAAAGGTGGTGAAATTAAGGTAACGGGTATTGGTAAAAACAGTATCCAAGGTGATATCCAATTCGCTGATGCACTTGAAAAAATGGGTGCTGAAATTGAATGGGGCGATGACTATGTTATCTCTCGTTGCGGTGAGCTGAAGGGCATTGATATGGACTACAACCATATTCCTGATGCAGCAATGACGATTGCGACAACAGCCCTATTTGCAAAAGGCACAACAGCGATTCGTAACGTCTACAACTGGCGCGTGAAAGAGACCGATCGTCTTGCGGCCATGGCAACCGAACTACGTAAAGTGGGTGCTGAGGTAGAAGAGGGCGAAGACTACATCATCGTTAATCCAGTGGCTGAATTGAAACATGCGGCGATTGATACTTACGATGATCACCGTATGGCAATGTGTTTTTCGTTGGTCGCGCTAAGTGATACGCCGGTAACGATTAATGATCCGGGTTGTACATCAAAGACATTCCCTGACTACTTCGACAAGCTGAAGATGCTGAGTCAATAAGAACGCTAAGTTGATAAAACTCAGGAAGTAAAAAAGCTTGCCTAAATGGCAAGCTTTTTAATTACTGCTGAAGCGTAAATTCTTTTGAAAGATGGTGCGCTAAGTATTTAAACATGTTAAATACTGCGGTTGTATTTTCTGTCGGCATCCCATTGCTGTCTAGGAAGTATTCGCCTTTGAAGACGAGCACATCGTCTTTCTCTACTACGCTGTTTGCGCGCATGCCTTCAATGTAGTCATCATGTGATTGGATAATTTGGTTTGCGATAAGCAGTAAATCAAATTCTGCTATTACTTTCTTTGTCATGAGTTTATCTCTGATAACTGAATATAACGTTGAGTTTATGGTGTCGAACTAGAAATTCAATGATTTCACAACCGATTAAGAGAGTCTTTTCGAATATCCACAATTTATTTTGTGATTTATGGCAAAAATAATGGAATGGGGCTCGCGTTCGATTCGTGGACAAGCTTAGTATGAGCCCGTTTAGAGTTAATGCCTGATGAATAGGCTCTTGCTAGTATTCTTTTCGAGTACTTTATAGCTTCTTTATATTGTGACCCTTTTATCTGTGAGTCGTCGAATTGTCGAGCGATCAGATCCAATTTTGAAAAAAGCGGTTGATCTTCTAGTAAACTCGCACAATAGTAAAAAAAGAAGCAATGAATTTAGAATATCATGCGTAAAAGCCCGCAAGTTAAATTGTTGGTGCTGAAGCATCGTGATTAAGGACGTTAGAGTCAATATGGGTAAATCGCTCGTTATAGTGGAGTCGCCGGCCAAGGCTAAAACTATCAATAAATACCTTGGCAAAGACTTTGTCGTTAAGTCGAGTGTAGGTCACGTACGTGATTTACCAACGGCAGGTCAAAGTACTGGTAAAAAGGCTGCTGCAGTTTCAACAAAGGGTATGAGCCCAGAAGAAAAAGCTCGTATCAAGAAAGAAAAAGATCGCAAAGCTCTCATTAAAAAGATGGGTATCAACCCATATAAAGAGTGGGAAGCAAATTACCAAGTATTACCTGGTAAAGAGAAAGTCGTTGCTGAATTGCAAAAACTGGCTGAGAACGCAGACCATGTTTATCTCGCAACCGATTTGGACCGCGAAGGAGAAGCTATCGCATGGCACCTTCGTGAGATCATCGGTGGCGATGAAACGCGATACAAGCGAGTGGTGTTTAACGAAATCACCAAGAACGCAATTCAACAAGCTTTTGAAACTCCGGGTGAGTTGAATATCGATGGCGTAAATGCACAGCAAGCACGACGTTTTATGGACCGTGTTGTTGGCTTTATGGTGTCACCTCTGCTTTGGAAGAAAGTAGCACGAGGCCTATCCGCTGGCCGTGTTCAATCAGTGGCTGTAAAGCTTCTTGTTGAGCGTGAGCGCGAGATCAACGCCTTTATTCCGGAAGAGTTCTGGGATGTGCATGCTGATACCAAAACAGCGGAAAAAACAGATTTTAGACTTCAAGTTGCACAAAAAGACGGTGTTGCGTTTAAACCTGAAAATGAAGCGCAAACACAAGCTGCATTGAGTGTTCTTGAGAAAGCACAGTACGAAGTATGTAAGCGTGAAGACCGCCCAACGAAGAGTAAGCCGTCTGCACCGTACATTACTTCAACGCTTCAACAGGCTGCGAGTACCCGTCTTGGCTACGGCGTAAAGAAAACCATGATGTTGGCGCAACGCCTATATGAAGCGGGCTACATTACTTATATGCGTACTGACTCAACTAACTTGAGTTCAGAAGCGGTAGAAGCAGCTCGTGAATACATCGGTTCTGAGTTTGGTGCAGAGTACCTGCCACCTAAAGCGCTAGTATACGGCAGCAAAGAGGGCGCTCAAGAGGCTCACGAAGCGATTCGTCCTTCAAGCGTTGATGTTAAGTCAGAAGATTTAAATGGCGTAGACGCAGACGCATACAAGCTTTACTCGCTGATCTGGAATCAATTCGTAGCGTGTCAAATGACCCCTGCGCAGTACGATTCAACAACAGTAAGCGTGAAAGCTGATGAGTACACCCTAAAAGCGAAAGGTCGTATCCTAAAATTCGACGGTTGGACTCGTGTTCAACGTCCGATGGGTAAAAACGAAGATACGATCCTGCCTGCAGTACAAATTGGCGATAAGCTGGATCTTATTGCATTGGATCCTAAGCAGCACTTTACTAAGCCACCTGCTCGTTTCACTGAAGCGGCGCTTGTTAAAGAACTTGAGAGACGTGGTATCGGTCGTCCTTCAACATACGCGTCGATCATCTCTACCATTCAAGATCGTGGTTACGTGAAAGTTGAGCAGCGTCGTTTCTATGCTGAGAAGATGGGTGAAATTGTTACTGACCGTCTAGACGGCAGCTTCAATGACCTAATGAACTACGATTTTACTGCTCGTATGGAGCAGAAGTTAGACCAAATCGCTGAAGGCGAAGCAAGCTGGAAAGGTGTGCTAGATAATTTCTTCAAAGATTTCACCGGTGATTTGGAAAAAGCCGATCTCGACGAAGATGCAGGCGGCATGAAGCCAAACCACATCGTTGAAACTGATATCGAGTGTCCAACTTGTGGCCGTAATATGGGTATTCGTACTGCTTCGACAGGCGTATTCCTAGGCTGTTCTGGTTATGCACTTCCACCAAAAGAGCGTTGTAAGACAACGATTAACCTTGGTGATGAAGAAGGGATTATCAACGTTCTTGAAGAAGATGTTGAAACCGCAGCACTTCGAGCTAAAAAGCGTTGCCCAATTTGTGAAACGGCAATGGACGCTTATCTGATTGATGACAAGCGTAAGATGCATGTATGTGGTAACAACCCGAACTGTGAAGGTTACGTGGTTGAACACGGCGAATTCAAAGTAAAAGGCTATGATGGCCCGCTTGTTGAGTGTGACAAGTGTGGTTCAGATATGGTTCTGAAGAATGGTCGTTTCGGTAAGTACATGGACTGTACGAGTGAAGATTGTAAGAACACTCGTAAGATTTTGAAAAACGGCGAAGTTGCGCCACCAAAAGAAGACCCAGTACATTTCCCTGAACTTCCATGTGAAAATTCAGATGCGTACTTTGTGCTTCGTGATGGTGCTTCTGGTCTATTCATGGCAGCAAGTAACTTCCCTAAATCACGTGAAACTCGTGCTCCTTTAGTGGAAGAGTTAGTTCGCTTTAAAGACCGTATTTCACCGAAGTTCCAATACCTGACGACAGCTCCAGTTGCTGATCCTGACGGTAAGCCGACAGTGGTTCGTTTTAGTCGTAAGACAAAAGAGAACTACGTTCGTACAGAAGTGGATGGTAAGCCTTCTGGTTGGACCGCCTTGTACATTGACGGTAAATGGGAAGTAACGGATAAACGTAAAAAGCCCAAAGAAAAGTAACTGAACGTTATTGATATAAAAAGCAGCCAATAGGCTGCTTTTTTTCGACTCATATATGACTAATTATGCAACTGATTGAAATTAAGTCTTAGTTGTAATCTTTTATTAAATTCATAGCGTAAAATAAATTAAGAGATTAATCACACTATCTTATGCAACTGTAACGAATGTGTAACTTAATTAGAATATTGTAACTCACAGATCAGTGTTTAGTTGTATACCTGATGTGTGTTGGGTGTTAATGTAATGTTTCGCTCAAACGGTGTAATGTGAGCTGCTTTAAGTCTTAGGAAAGCAATCAGCTTACGTAGCACAGAATGGCGTATTAAAAATTGAAATCGGCTGGAAAGTCGATAACGTATATAAAACCAAGTGCAAACAATAGTGCACGAAAAACAACGTTTGGCTTAGGATACTGTCACTGTATGTGAATGGATATTCGCTAAGTACCGAAATCATTGTCAGTGCTCATCCCCCAGAGGAAGATACCTCTACGAGTGCTGACATCGACAAGCTATAAATATATGGAGAATAAAATGGCTGGTGTATTGGGAATGATTCTTGCTGGTGGTGAAGGCTCTCGCTTAAGACCTTTAACTGAATCGCGCAGCAAACCCTCGGTTCCTTTCGGTGGTAGTTACCGCTTAATTGATTTCGCTTTAAATAACTTCGTTAACGCGGATCTAATGAAGATCTATGTATTAACGCAGTTCAAGTCACAGTCACTGTTCCACCATATGAAAAAAGGTTGGAATATCAGTGGTATAACAGATCGTTTTATCGATCCAATCCCTGCTCAAATGCGTACGGGTAAGCGTTGGTATGAAGGCACGGCAGATGCTATCTACCAAAACCTTCGCTTCATGCAGCTAGAAGAACCGGATCAAGTTTGTATCTTTGGTTCTGACCACATCTACAAAATGGATATTAAGCAAATGCTTGATTTCCACAAAGAGAAGAAAGCGGCACTAACGGTTTCTGCTCTACGTATGCCTTTGGCTGAAGCATCAGAGTTCGGTGTTATCGAAGTTGATGCGGAAGGCCGTATGATCGGCTTTGAGGAGAAGCCTGCAAACCCTAAACCAATTCCAGGTGACCCTGATTCCGCATTGGTTTCTATGGGTAACTACGTATTTGAAGCAAATGAGCTTTTTGCGGAGCTCGTTGAAGATGCAGATCGTGAAGGTTCTTCACATGACTTTGGTAAAGACATTATTCCTAACATGTTCCCACGTGGTGATGTGTTTGTTTATGACTTCAGCACCAACCGCATTACTGGCGAGAAAGAAGAAGTTTACTGGCGTGATGTAGGTACGATTGACGCGTACTGGCAAGCGCACATGGATCTTCTTGAGAAAGATGCACCATTCTCACTATACAACCGCAAGTGGCCACTGCACACTTACTACCCACCATTACCACCTGCGACGTTTACAGACTCAGCTAATGGTCGTGTTCAAATCATCGATAGCTTAGTGTGTAATGGTAGCTATGTTCGTGGTTCTCGTATCGAGAAGTGTGTACTTGGCTTCCGTAGCAACATCGCATCAGCATGTGATATCAGTGAGAGTATCTTATTAGGCGACGTAAAAGTGGGCGAGGGCTGTGTACTTCGTCGTGTTATCGTCGATAAAGATGCAGACATCGCACCGGGTACACAGATTGGTGTAAACCTGAAAGAAGACAAAAAGCATTACCACGTCTCTGACGATGGTGTAGTAGTAATCCCTAAAGGAGCACGAGTTGGTTACTAAGACTCTCTCGGTACTTTTTGTAGCGTCTGAAGTTGAAGGCTTAATTAAAAGCGGTGGCTTGGCTGATGTAGCCAAGGCACTGCCTAAAGCGTTACAAACACTCGAGCAGGACGTTCGAGTGACCATCCCCGCTTACCGCAACATCCCAAATATTGATTCTGCAGAAGTTGTTCTATCGACAGAACTCGATCATTGGCCGCATACGGCTTATCAAGTTAAGAAGTTAAGCGTTGAAGGCGTACAAGTGTTTGGTATTGAATGTGCTAAATACTTCGACCGTCCAGAAATGTACGCTGAAAATAATCAGGCTTATGCTGATAATGGCGAGCGCTTTTCGTTCTTCAGTGCAGCATGTTTGGATATGCTTCCTAAGCTTGGTTTCCAACCTGATATTATTCACGCGAACGATTGGCATACAGGTTTTGTTCCTTTCTTGCTTAAATCTCGCTACCAGCAGCATGACTTTTTTGAGAACACTCGTAGCGTAATTTCAATCCACAACGCGGTGTTCAAAGGCGTATTCTCATACGATGAGCTGCAATGTCTTCCTGAAATGCACAGTCGTAATGTTCCGGAAGCTGCGGTCAGTGATACGCACGTAACCATGCTTAAAGCTGGCGTGTTATGCGCAGATAAAGTGAACGCAGTAAGCCCTACGTACGCAGAAGAGCTAAAAACAGAGCTTGGTAGTCATGGTATGGCGGCTGAGTTTCAACGCAGAGCTTCAGACTTAGTCGGAATCCTAAATGGTTGTGACTACGGTGCTTGGAATCCAGAAACGGATGCATTTCTTCCTCGTAAATACAAAGCGACCAAACACAGCATGGCGCGTGGAAAATCAGCGTGTAAACAGAAGCTTCAACAAGAAGTCGGCTTACCGGTCATCGATTGCGCAGTGTATGGGATGGTTTGTCGCTTAACGAACCAGAAAGGCATTCACTATTTGTTGCCTATCATTGAACAATTCTTGAAGAACGATCTTCAGATTGTGATTGTGGGTACGGGTGACCCTGTTTTAGCGAGCCAACTTAAAGAGCTATCAGCGCTGCATTCAGAAAAGTTCTCTTTTGTAGAGGCGTACAACAATGAAGTAGCGCATCTGGTTGAAGCGGGTTCTGACTTTTTCTTGATGCCTTCTGAGTTTGAACCTTGTGGTTTAAATCAGATCTACAGTATGGCTTATGGCACCTTACCGATCGTTCGCTCTGTCGGTGGTCTAAAAGACAGTGTTAATGATTATGACGAGGACCCTGAGGTTGCGACTGGCTTTGCTTTTGAAGAGCCGACTCCGCAGGCTTTGTTGGCCGTTCTACATCGTTCGTTGTTGCTTTACGCACAAAACCCATCTGAAATTAAGCGTGTTCAGCTTTATGCAATGCAGAAAGATTTTAGTTGGGAAGATGCTGCAAAAGAGTATCTAGCAATGTACCACTCTGCTATGTAGCAGCGGTTTATCTAGACACTAAGATTGGCAAAGTAGATAAAATGAAATCACACAAGGCGCTCTGAGAATAGGGCGCCTTTTGTTTTCTGGTCCGAGCACATCGAGTATATTAAGACAAAGCTTGCAAACTCATTGTAGTTCGGTAGAAAAGGTAGTTAAGGTATTCACGAGGTTAATGATAGGTTTGACACTATTATCACCTAATCTTCTCAATTGCGTGATATCCTTAGTCATCGCCTTGTGATGAGGCATAGCTCCATATTAATAATTAAAGCGATAGGTATGTCTGAGAGTTTATTATTTCATAAAACATTTACTCACCCTACGAGCGATGAGTGGGTGGTATTTGTGCATGGCGCTGGAGGTAGCTCCTCAATCTGGTTCAAGCAGATCAAGGCGTATAAACAACATTTCAATTTGCTGCTCATTGATTTGAGAGGGCACGGTAAATCAGACAATATCCTTAAAGATCTGATGTTGAATCGTTACACATTTAAAGCCGTTACTCTCGATATTCTTAAAGTGCTCGATCATCTAAAAATTCGTTCGGCGCATTTCGTTGGCATGTCGTTAGGGACTATCATCGTCCGGAATATTGCAGAGCTAGCCGCAGGGCGTGTACGTTCAATGGTATTAGGTGGTGCGGTTACTAAACTCAATACTCGCTCTCAGGTATTAGTTAAACTCGGAAACCTAAGCAAACACATCATTCCTTACATGTGGCTTTATAGTCTTTTTGCTTACATCGTAATGCCACAAAAAAGTCAAAAAGAGTCTCGTCACCTGTTTATCCGTGAAGCTAAAAAACTGTGTCAAAAAGAGTTTAAGCGTTGGTTTATATTAACGGCTGATGTGAACCCTCTAATGAAGTACTTCAAAGACCGCGAATTGCCAATTCCAACCCTCTACTTGATGGGAGAGCGTGATTACATGTTCATCAAGCCCGTTAAAGAGATGGTTGAGGCGCATGAGTCGAGTGAACTGGTCGAAATTGCAAACTGTGGTCATGTTTGCAATGTTGAAAATCCAGAAGAGTTTAATCAGCACTCTATCGAGTTTATCCAAAAGCAAATTCAATGACTTTAAGTCAGTGAGCTGAACTAATATTTAATTGAAATAAAAACGGGAAGCTATTTGTAGCTTCCCGTTTTTGTTTAGAGGAGGTATTGGGTGAAGCAGCTAGGGCTTCATTAAGTTCATTTATTCGGGAGAGTTCGCACCGCACTGCCAGCAAGAACCAAATTGTGCTTCGTTCACTTCATGACATTCACTGCAGCGCCACTCTTCATAGATGATCGAATCTTGTTGCTTTTGATAGTCATTAACGATTGTGCGGGCTTTAGTGGCCATTTCTGGCTCATATAACCACACATAAGGGTCAGTTTCTTCCGAGAATGGAATTTCCCCTTTCAAACCAAACAAACCTTCACCACGGACTTCACACGCAATATTTTCACTTTCTAACAATCCGCAGATGATGTGCGCTTCTGTCGGATTCGATGCACTGAAGATTTTCATTGAAATTGAACCTTATTCGGCTATCTGTGTCATTTGTCTATTATAAATTATTCAGCAACAGGCGCTGAACGAAACTTACTCATCAACCATTTGGCAATAATTGGGAATACGCCCAGTAATGCAAATGACAATAGTACAGATGGTGAAACGATACCTGAAAGCGAATCAATTTCTGCGAGTTGAGTACCAGCATTTAAGAATACAGCAGTACCTGGCAACATGCCGATTTGGCTTGTTACGTAGTAGCGAGTCACCGACATCGGCGTCAAGCCCATTAGCAGGTTGATAAGGAAAAACGGGAACACAGGTATAAGGCGTAAAGAGAACAAGTAAAATGCGCCGTCTTTTTCGACACCTTTATTAATTGTAGACAGTTTGTCGCCAAACTTAGTTTGTATCCAGTCACGTAGCAAGTAGCGGCTACTTAAAAAGGCAAGAGTTGCGCCGATCGCACTGGCGAAAGAAACCAAAAGTAAGCTGTTCCAAAATCCAAATAGAGCAGCCCCAAGAAGGGTAACAACCGCTGCTCCTGGAATAGAGAAAGCGGTGATCAATACATACGCGATGAAGTAAGTCGCGGCAGCCACAATAAAGTTACTTTCTATATAGTCGTTTAACACGGCTTGTTGTGCTTTGGCGTTTTCCAGCGTGAGGTATTGACCAAAGTTGATGCCTAATAAAACAATCGTAACGACTAGCACAATACCCAATATCATTTTCTTACTCATTGATACTTCCTCAAATTTTCAATGCATACCATTAGTATAGATAGACAGGCAAAGCATAGATTAACTTTCATTAGATGATAAAAAACTATTTATTTTATGCGATTAGTAGAGTTTGAACGGTTAGCCCAACTGTTTGGCTTTGTGTAAGCGATAGGAATTCGCAGCATAAAGCTGGGAGAAGTATCCAGCGATTAAAAGATTATGAGTTTTTGCTAGAGGATTGTTTTATATAACTTAATCTAAGAGAAATAATTTGTACCACGTAAAAAGTGATAAAAAATTGAAAGAGTTTTGGTCTTGGTTCGTTCTATATACGTAACAATCGAGGCATGAAGATTGTTTTAGATAATTATTCAGGCAGACAACTAAGGAGCTAGCTATGAAATTATTATCAATGATGACGGTTATCGCTACAACAAGCCTTTTCTCTTTCCAAGCTATGGGTTCGGGTGTCTATCATAGAGCCGCTGTAGAATCTAAAATCTTTAAAGGGGATGTAGTTGCGAGCCAATCACAGGCTTACGAATCTGGTAAACAAATCTGGATGGAGATAAACGGCAAGGGTTCCTATGAACTCAGCAAAATCCTACCTCAAGCTTCTGAAAAGGTGGACGTGCGTTCGTTTGAAATCAGAAACGGGAGCATCAAAGTCAAAGAAATCATGAACTCATCTGGAGAGATTAACTTCGTTCCGATGGTCAAAGTCGACTTTAAGTATAATTATCGCCCATCTTTCTAGGATGTTGATAGGGTGCTAAAACAGCAAACTATCTAATGTTACTAATCGAAAAAAAAGCCGCAGAAATGCGGCTTAGTTGTATAAAAAAGGGTGTACTGACAATGTTAATTGACGCGACTGATAAGCTCTTCGCGACGTTGCTGTGGAATAACCGACCAATGCGTGCCATTGATCGCTCCTTCTAATGCCCAAAGCAGTTCAATACTGACAGAGGACGTATGAGATTCCTTGATGGCATTAAATGCGTTTACAGAGCCAGATTCATATAAACGTTCTACGGAATCAATCCCGGCCTTCTTCAACATGCGCTCAGTGGCAAGTCGAAGGTTAGGGAGGTCTTTCAGTCGAGTAGGCTTAGCAGCGGACTGTTCAGCTTTCTCTTCTTTTGCAAAACCCAGAGACGTAGTTGCAAGTTGTAAGATTTTCTCTTGGTCTTGCCACAGGCCTTCTGGTAAAGCGAAGTATTTAGTTACGACAGGGAAACCACGTTTTTTGTAGACGTACGGTTGAAACCCTTGTTGCTCGAACTGTTTTGTTGTGCCTTTGTCTGCTCGTATGTGCAACTGGTCATTAACAACC
The DNA here is from genome assembly GCF_022398115.1 of Vibrio sp. Isolate22. Classification (NCBI taxonomy): domain Bacteria; kingdom Pseudomonadati; phylum Pseudomonadota; class Gammaproteobacteria; order Vibrionales; family Vibrionaceae; genus Vibrio; species Vibrio sp. Isolate22. Next base: position 49,221 of record NZ_JAKEUW010000030.1, read on the forward strand.
AGAGCAAACATAGTGTCATCAGCAAAAAGACCGAATCCACCAAACATTGAGCGTGATTTTATTTTTCCTAGGGGCTCAAATAACTTCATTGAGTCCTTTAGTATCGGTTTATCCATGTTATTTATCTCGGTGTATTTGAACTACGCCACCAAATAAGCAGGTCCGAGAGATTAGCAAAATGTTGCAATTACATTGTCAATAAGCCGTAAATTACTAAATTATTAGTAGTTACTGCATTTTGCCATCGGTAACCCCGCTACCATACCAACGAGTGGTTTAGGCCGGAAGCTTTGCGTCTCACCTTTTCAAGTGATTTGCCCTGTGCGTGACTGATTGAATAGAATAAAGTTTTTGTTGAATGAGGCTCACACTTGATATTTCAAAATGTGATATTGCTTCAATTAATGATCTTTATTATATGAAACTAGGTTTATTTTGTCTGCTGATAAAAAAAGCGCCCCCAAAGGTGCGCTTGATGAAAATAAACTCAATTTATCAGTTAATTTAACGTTTTAACTGTACTACGTTCAACAATTTCTGGGTGCATTTCGAAGACACGTTTTTCATGGTCTTTGTCTTTTATGCGCTCAAGCAGAATTTCGAATGCGTTCTTGCCGACACGACGCTTCGGTTGGTGAACGGTGGTCAATGGTGGAGAGAAGTACTCCGCCAATTCGATGTTATCGTAGCCAATGATAGAGATATCTTCTGGGATACGGATGCCTTTTTGCTGTAAGCGACTCATTAAGCCGAGTGCCATCGTATCGTTAAAGCAGAATACTGCCGTAGGGCGCTCTTCCATCTCAACAATTTTGTCTGCCGCAAGTACTGCTGTATCACACTCGAAGTTACCTTCGATGATCATATCGTCACTTGCAGTGATGTTTGCTTCTTCTAGAGCGCGCTTGTAACCAGCGATACGTTCAACACAGGCTGCTTTGTCTAAGTGGCCACTTAAACAAGCAATCTTTGAGTGACCGCGGTCGATTAGGTATTTAGTCGCTAGGTAGCCGCCTTCTTCAGAGTTATCAATGATTTTATCTGCTTGAGAACTCTCTGGGCCCCAATCCATGACTACTTTAGGGATGTCAGCATGACGATCTAACATCTCTCTCAGTTCTTCTGTTAGGTCTGAACACATAACTAAGATGCCATCTACACGTTTCTCTGCAAGCATTCGAATGTAGTCACGTTGCTTCTCATAGATACCACCAGTGTTACACAGGATCAAAGTGTAACCTTGACGGTAGCAGTAGCTCTCAACACCATCGATAACTTCAGAGAAGAATAGGTTTGTTGATTGAGTCACTAGCATGCCGATAGTTCGTGTTGAATTACACTTCAAACTACGAGCAACAGCACTTGGTGCATAGTTTAATTCGTCTACCGCTTTATTTACTTTTTCTTGAGTCGCTTCTGCAACAAAACGTGTTTTGTTGATTACGTGAGAAACGGTTGTGGTTGATACGCCTGCTAAGCGAGCGACATCTTTTATAGTGGCCATGGTTTTATCCTATTAGAAGCTACTTTCCCCAAAGTACGGAGTGAAGTAGCCGTTAAGCTACCTAACTAAGAGCTTAAATTTGTAGGGCTCTTTGGGTACTAAAGTGTTAAAAAACAAAAAACCGCTAGTGAGCGGCTTGTTTTAACACCGAAATGCTCTGAACTTAATAAGCATAGCATTTCGTGAATGTTTCATATTTTATCGTTTGCGGTCACAATTCTAGACTGACTAGAAAATACTCGCAATACAATTCACCCAGAAATCCGGGTGAATTGTCACATTCTACGGAATTTATTTACCTAGTCATCAGTTAACCTTATTCACCAGCTAAATATTGAGCATCTAATTGACAGAAAGCCATTAGCAGAGAAGAGACAGCAGCGTAGAAACCGAATTCATCAACATCGTGACACTTAACGTTGAATTTCGGGATCCAAGTTAATAGCTGTTGCTCGATAAATTGTTGCTGAACTTCGAACGATTTTTCTAGTTCTTCTTCTGATTCTGTTTCATTAGAGCGAATGATTAGGTTTCCTAAGAAGTCGAGTTCGATAGCGATGTGGTCTGCTGGTTCTTTTAGATCTTGGTTAACCACTAGGTTGTGCTTAGCCATGATCTCTTCCATCTTTTTCGCTGGTTTATCGTTTAATAGGCCAGTTTCACCGATGTACATTGAGGCATAAGGAAGGGCGCCATGCTTATCTGTCTTTAGGAAAAGGTCGCAAAAGTCAGCAGACAGTTCTAGTTGTGCATCTTCGCGAGTTTGTAGGCGGTTCAGTGCATCAACCAACTTATCAATAGCAGGCTTTAGAGTTTCATTTTCGCCTAAACCAGTTAAGAAAGAACGAATTTCAACAGAATGGTAGTGGTCAAGTTCGTCTTGAGTGAGCTCTTTGGCGAATAAGCTTGATAGCCACCAGTAAATTTCTGCTCTTTGCTCATTGAACGTTTTCGTATCTTTCATTACATAGATCCTGATTTAGTCTTGTGGTGTCTTTTCGCACACCAAGGCTGATGACGAGGTTATTTGCGAAATGCAAAGTTACTCGTTAGTAGTAATGCCTATATTGAATTGTGCTAGACGACAAATAGCAAGGTTTAAGATTGTCTTGTATCAAAAAAAATCCATGTTTCTGGCATTTATCTTCAGTACCACTAGAATTGTTACTAGTTATGAATAGAATAGTCACCGAAACTATTAAATAAGAAAAGTGGTGTAGATGAGCTATCACGTATTAGTCGTAGAAGATGATGTGGTGACCCGTAGTAAACTGGTTGGTTATTTCCAGAACGAAGGTTACACAGTGAGCGAGGCCGAAAGCGGTGCTCAAATGAGAAGCGTGTTAGAAGAAAACAACGTTGACCTCATTATGCTGGACATCAACTTACCAGGCGAAGATGGATTGATGCTAACTCGCGAATTACGCAGTCAATCTGACATTGGAATTATTTTGGTTACTGGACGCACGGATAGCATCGACAAAATTGTTGGCCTTGAAATGGGCGCTGACGATTACGTTACTAAACCTTTCGAACTTCGCGAGTTATTAGTTCGAGTTAAAAATCTACTTTGGCGCATTTCTGCTGCTCGTAAAACGACAGCAGGTGAGGCTGAAGAGTCACAAGATGAGTCAGTGGTTCGTTTTGGTGAATGGACATTTGATATCCCTCGTCGTGCGTTAAGCAAAAACGGTGAGCCGGTAAAACTGACGAAAGCTGAATATGAATTATTGGTTGCACTGTCTTCTTACCCTAATCAGGTATTGAGCCGCGAACGTATTCTTAATATGATCAGCCACCGTGTTGACGCGCCGAATGACCGTACTATTGATGTACTAATTCGACGTATGCGCGCAAAAATGGAGTTCGACCCTAAGAACCCACAAATTTTTGTGACAGTGCACGGTGAAGGTTACATGTTTGCTGGTGACTAAACTCTTTAAGAGCTCTTAGTCAGCAAGAGAACTCAAACTTAAAAAGCCGAGATATCATAGATATCTCGGCTTTTTTATTATTTTTTGGATTTTATGTCGTTGGCCTATTGAGGCTGTGCTGCCGAAATGGCGTTATCGTCTTCAGCTAAGCTAGAAGCTTCAGGTATTACGATTGGCTCTTCAGCAACATCGCTACTGGTGTCTAACCAGTCACGTAGGCTTTGCCAAATTAATCCCAGCGTCTCGTGCCAGTAACGTTCCGTCTGTTCCAGGTAAAGAGCTTTGGGCGTGTACTTTTTCCATGGCTCTACTATTCCTTCTTGAGCAAGATAGTTGGTTGGCGCTGGCAATGGTTTCATACCTGCTGCGTTAAATTCGTTAAGAGCACGTGTCATGTGGCTTGCTGAAGTCACTAACACCATCTTTTTGTTTTTCACGAACGCTGCTGCTTGGCGAGCTTCTTCCCAGGTATCTTTTGCTGTTTCCAGTAAAATGATGTCAGGTTTTGCCACTCCAAGTGCTAAGGCTACCTTAGCCATCATTCTTGCGTTACTGACCTCTGTACCAGCCCCGTAGCCAGACAAAATCAGTTTAGCGCCAGGGTAGAGGCGTAAAATACGAATTCCCTCACTTAAACGCATCAAGCCTGTACGGCTCAGTTCAGATGTTGGTGGGATCTGGTCATCAACAACGTGCCCGCTACCGAGAACCATCACGTAATCGACAGTCTCATCGACCGGTAAAAATGCAGTGTGCTGCCTTTCCATTGGCATTAATAGTTGACTAGAAACTGGTTGGAAAGCGATTAGGAAAATACCACAGAGGGCAGAGAGGGTAATTAAGCAACCAGTCTTTCTTTTAGTAGTAAACATCACTAGGGCTAAGCCCAGAAATGCGAGGATTAACATTGCAGGTAGTGGCATCAGTAATGAAGACACTACTTTTTTCAGCTCAAACATATCCGAATAGTCCGAAAAAACATCACTTAGTAGTAAAAAGAGACATCGCCTCTTTATTCCTGAAATTCCTGTGACAGAATAGCAGGCACGATAGGACATAATAACTCAAGTAGCTGTGACTGAAGACCGTAATTTCGACGATATTGCCCACAAATTTGCAAAAAATATTTACGGCTCCGACAAAGGAGAGATCCGTCAGATCATCGTATGGGAAGATTTAGAACAAGCTTTGAGCAAGTTTGAAGGTTCTGCTTCTCCATTGCATGTGCTTGATGCCGGAGGCGGGTTGGCACAGATGTCGCAAAAAATCGCGGCGCTTGGTCATAAGGTTTCTCTATGTGATCTGTCTTCTGAGATGCTAAAGCTGGCTCAAGAAGGGATCACCGAAGCGGGGCTGTTAGAGCAATATCAGTTTATCCATTCTCCGGTACAAAAAGTGGCAGAGCATCTCGATGATAAAGTCGATTTTGTGATGTTTCATGCCGTTATGGAGTGGCTGGTCAACCCTAAAGAAGCACTCGATTTGCTACTTGAACAAGTTAAACCGGGTGGCGTTGCCTCGATAATGTTTTACAACCACCACGGATTAGTCCTGAAAAATGTGATTTGTGGCAACATTCCTCATGTATTGAATGGGATGCCACATCGAAAACGGTTTAAGCTGCAACCACAAAAAGGCTTGAAGCCTGAAGAGGTTTATCAATGGATAGAAGACGCTGGTCTAGAAATCTGTGGTAAATCTGGCATTCGCTCCTTCAGTGACTACATAGGAAATATGGAGTACATGGGCGATTACCAATTTGAAGATGTATTGGAACTAGAAAAGCAGCTATGCCGCCAAGAGCCATATCTGTCACTAGGCCGTTATATTCACGTTTGGGCTCAAAAACCTGCGCAATAACAGTGATGAATGTGGTAAAAGAAGCCACAACATGCGCTATGCAATCGTAATAAGCCCGCGTTATAAAGAAATAGGCGTCATATCAAATGTATTCGATATGACGAAGAACAGTAACAGGAACCACAATGAGTGAAATGACTCAAACTGCCGAAGAGCAGCCAATTGATGAGTTGGTGGGCTGGGTCAAGCAGCATGATTTTTCATTAAACTTGCCGCCAGAGCGCTTAGCATTTTTGATTGCTATCGCAGTACTAAGCAATGAAAGGTTCGATGAAGAGTTGGGCGAGGGTGAACTGCATGATGCATTTACTATCGTCACTCGACTGTTTGAAGATACTGGTGAAGCGTCAGCGTTTCGCGCGAATAACGCAATCAATGAGTTGGTTAAACAGAAGTTGATTAGCCGCTTCACCAGCGAAATTACCGATGGCGCAAGCATCTACCGCTTGTCACCGTTGGCTATTGGTATCTCAGATTATTATTTACGTCACCGTCAGTTTTCTAAATTAAAACTGTCTATCCAACTTTCAATGGTTGCGGACGAAATGGCAAAAGCCATTGAAGCAGCCCAAAAAGGTGGAACGCCAGGGCATTGGAGAAAGAACGTTTACGGCGTGCTCAAGTATTCTGTTGGTGAAATTTTCGATCAGATTGATCTTAACCAACGTGTTATGGATGAGCAGCAACAGACTGTAAAACAGCAGATTGCCGACCTTCTTAATAAAGATTGGCGTGAGGCGATCAACAACTGTGAAGTCTTGCTATCAGAAACCTCAGCCACGCTAAAAGAGCTGCAAGACACCTTGCAAGCGGCAGGTGATGAACTGCAAACGCAGATCCTCGATATCCAAGAAATAGTCTACGGTGACGACGAACTTGAGTTTGTTGGCGAAACCCTGTTTGGTCTGCAAATGAAGCTCGACCGAATCACAAGTTGGGGCCAACAAGCAATTGATCTGTGGATCGGCTACGACCGTCACGTTCACAAGTTTATCCGTACCGCGATTGATATGGATAAGAACCGTGCCTTCAGCCAACGCCTACGTCAATCTGTGACTGAATATTTTGATGCGCCTTGGCTACTGACGTATGCCGACGCTGAAAAGCTAACCGACCTTCGTGATGAAGCACTAGTGCTTCGTGATGACGAAGTAACAGGACAAGCGCCACTCGACGTAGAGTACGAAGAATTTGAGCAAGTGAACGATCTGTTGTCTGAAAAAATCGCAGATATGTTGAAAGCTCACAAACAGCAAGGTGCGCCAATCGATCTTGGCCTTGTGTTACGCGATTACCTCGCTGAACACCCTCGCACACACCATTTTGATTTAGCCAGAATTGTTGTCGACCAAGCGGTGCGCTTAGGTTACTCAGAGTCTGACTATCAGGCTATTCAGCCAGATTGGCAGGCAATCAACGATTTCGGTGCAAAGGTACAAGCCAATGTCATTAACAAGTACTGATGATTACATGCCAGAGAAACTGGTAAAAGCGATAGCGAACCCACTGTTCCCTGCGCTAGATAGCATGCTGCGTTCAGGCAAGCATATTTCAACAGAAGACCTAGATAACCACGCGTTACTTTCTGATTTTGAAGTTGAGCTTCAGCATTTCTACCAACGCTACAACACAGAACTTGTGAAAGCACCGGAAGGTTTCTTCTATCTGCGTCCACGTTCTACGTCTCTGATCGGCCGCAGTGTGTTGTCTGAGCTAGACATGCTTGTAGGTAAGGTCTTGTGTTTCTTATACCTAAGCCCAGAACGTTTGGCTCACGAAGGTATCTTCACTAACCAAGAGTTGTTTGAAGAGCTAATGGCGTTAGCGGATGAGAAAAAACTCATGAAGCTAGCAACAAACCGTGCATCTGGTTCTGACTTAGACAAAGAAAAACTGTTTGAAAAAGTACGTACTTCGCTGCGTCGCCTGCGTCGTATCGGTATGTTGATTGCGATTGGCGAAACGGGCAAATTCCGTATCAGCGAAGCGGTATTCCGTTTTGGTGCGGACGTACGTGTTGGCGATGACATGAAAGAAGCTCAACTGCGTCTTATCCGTGATGGTGAGGCTGTGGTGCATACTCAAGAACCTAACCAAGGTAGCTTGTTGAATGAAGAGAAAGCTGAAGCTGCATCAGATGTAGATGAAAACGGTCAACAAGATATTTTTAACGATCAAGCTGACTTTGACCTTGAGTCAAACGATGGCGAACAAACAAAAGTAGAAGGTGAAGCATGATTGAAAGAGGTAAGTATCAATCATTAACCATGGTCAACTGGAACGGCTTCTTCGCGCGTACTTTTGATATTGATGGATTGGTTACAACGCTTTCTGGCGGTAACGGTGCAGGTAAGTCGACCACAATGGCGGCATTCATTACAGCACTTATCCCAGACCAAAGCCTTCTGCATTTCCGTAACACTACGGAAGCGGGTAGCTCACAGTCATCTCGTGATAAAGGCCTTTACGGTAAGCTTCAGCCAGGCGCATGTTATGCAGCGCTAGATGTGGTGAACTCTCGTAACCAACGACTACTGTTTGCAGTAAAATTGCAGCAAGTTGCTGGTCGTGACAAGAAAGTAGACATCAAGCCGTTCGTTATCCAAGGCCTTCCAAGCCATGTGAAACCAACTGATGTGCTTATCCAGAACGTTTCAGACAGCCACGCTCGTGTATGTCAGCTAAATGATGTAAAAGCAGCTGTTGCACAATACGAAGGCGCACATTTCAAAGCGTTCTCTTCGATTGTGGATTACCACTCACAGATGTTCGAATACGGTGTAGTACCGAAGAAACTGCGTAATAGCGGCGACCGTTCTAAGTTCTACCGTCTAATTGAGGCATCACTTTACGGTGGTATTTCGAGCGCGATTACACGTTCTCTGCGTGATTACCTTCTGCCGCAAAATGGTGGTGTGAAGAAAGCATTCCAAGATATGGAATCGGCACTGCGTGAGAACCGTATGACGTTAGAAGCGATCAAGACAACTCAGTCGGATCGTGACTTGTTCAAGCATTTGATCACTGAATCGACCAACTACGTGGCAGCAGACTATATGCGCCATGCCAACGATCGTCGTAACAAGCTTGATCAAACCATGAAGTTCCGTGGTGAACTGTTCGGTTCGCGCGAAACTTTACTTGAGCAGAACAACCTGTTGAATCGAGTTCAAGAAGAACTTGAGTTGCTGGTGGATCAAGAATCGTCTCTAGAGCAAGACTACCAAGCGGCATCGGATCATCTTCAATTGGTTCAAACTGCACTTCGTCAGCAAGAGAAAATTGCTCGCTATAGCGAAGATCTAGAAGAGCTTAATGAGCGTCTAGAAGAGCAGATGATGGTGGTTGAGGAAGCTCAAGAGCGAGTACTTCTTGCTGAAGAGCAGGCAACTATTACTGAAGAAGAAGTGGATAGCCTGAAAACTCAGCTTGCTGATTACCAACAAGCATTGGATGTTCAGCAGACCCGCGCACTTCAATACCAGCAAGCGGTTCAAGCATTAGAGAAAACCAAGCAGTTACTGGGTGATGAATCGATTACTGCAGAAAGTGCGTTAACTCTAGTTTCTGAGCTGAAAGCACAAGAAGAATCAAGCACACAGACTCTACTGGCAACGAAACACAAGCTAGACATGTCTTCTGCAGCTTCGGCACAGTTCGACAAAGCATTGTCTTTGGTTAAGAGCATTGTTGGTGACGTTGAACGTAAAGAAGCGTCTCATAGCGCTAAGCAAGCTCTAGAAAAAGGCCGCAACGCCAAACATGTTGTTGAAAACGAACAGCAATGGCGTGCTCAACACCGTGACATGGCTCGTGACGTAGCGCAGCAACGTCAAGCGAAAGAGCTAGCGACTGAGTACCAAAAGCAACACAACATTTCACTGACTGACGAAGCGGTTTTCGAAGAAGAACGTGAACGTCATGCCATGCAGATCGAAACGCTTGAGTATGCTCAAGAGGAGCTGCGTGAAGCGAAGAGTGAGCAACGTCGTGTTCAGCAAAACCACGATCAAGAGATTCAAAAGCTTGAGTCAATTGCTCCTGCGTGGATCACAGCAAACGATGCGCTTGAATCATTAAGAGATCAAACCGAAGCTGAGCTAGAAGATAGCCAAGCGGTAATGACTCAAATGCAGCAAGTACTTGAAGACGAAAAATCTCAAGCGGTTGCTAAAGATCAACTGGCAACTCGCCGAGCTGAACTTGAGCAAGAAATTGAGCGCCTAGCATCTCCAGGTGGTTCTAACGATCCTCGTTTGAAAGGCCTAGCGGATACGCTTGGTGGCGTGTTGCTTTCTGAGATCTACGACGACATCACGATTGGCGATGCGCCTTACTTCAGTGCGATGTACGGCCCGGCTCGTCATGCGATTGTGGTTTCGGATCTTGATGGCATCAAAGAGAAACTGATTGATCTTGATGATTGTCCTGAAGACCTTTACATCCTTGAAGGTGATGTTGACGCGTTTGATGACAGCTCGTTCAATGCCGATGAGTTAGAAGGCGCGGTGTGTGTTCAATTGAACGATCGCCAAATGCGTTACTCTCGTTTTCCTGAGATCCCACTGTTTGGTCGTGCGGCTCGTGAGCAACGTTTAGAGAAACTGCGTGAAGAGCGCGATGTGGTTGTTGAGAATCACGCGAAAGCTGCGTTTGACTCTCAAAAGCTGAATCGTCTATACCAAGCATTCAACAGCTTTGTAGCGAAGCACCTGCACGTTGCGTTTAACGCAGATCCAGAGCAAGCACTTACAGTCGTTCGTGAGAAACGTAACCAAGTAGTACGTTCATTGGCTGAACTGGATTCGAAAGAGCAACAACAACGTAGCCAGCTTCAACAAAGTAAACAGGCGATTGCTGCGCTTGATAAGTTAGCGCCTATGGTTCGTATTCTAGAAGACGAAACATTAGCTGAGCGTTTGGCTGAACTAGAAGTACAACTAGAACGCCTGAGCGAAGCTAAGTCTTACCTGAACACTCATGGCAAAGCACTTGCGTCACTAGAGCAAATCGTTTCTGCACTAGACGCTGACCCAGAGCAATTTGAAGCTTTGGAAGATGAGTACCGTCAGGCGGACAACGCGCTGCAAACGTTAAAAGGCAAAGTATTCGCACTGTCTGATCTGATTGAACGTCGTCACTACTTTGCTTACGCAGACTCAGTTGACCTGCTTAACAAGAGCAGTGAATTGAGTGAGCAACTGAAAGCGAAACTGGTTCAAGCAGAACAAGCTCGTGCGAAAGGCCGCGATGGCTTGAAGCAAGCTCGCGAACAGATGAACCAGTACAACCAAGTATTGGCGGCGCTGAAGAGCTCGCATCAAGCGAAGCAAGAGACTGTTCAGGAGTTCAAACAAGAGCTTCAAGAGTTCGGTGTTAACGCCGATGAAGGCGCTGAAGAGCGCGCGGTTCGTCGTCGTGACGAGCTTCAAGAGCGTCTGCATACCTCTCGTAGCCGTAAGAGCGAATACGAGCGTACGATTACCTCGACTGAACTTGAGATGAAAGCGCTGGCTAAGCGTCTTAAGAAAGTACAGAAAGAGTACACAGAGCTTCGTACCTTCGTTGTTGCAGCAAAAGCAGGTTGGTGTTCAGTACTGCGTTTAGCTCGTGAGAATGACGTTGAACGTCGTCTACACAAGCGTGAACTGGCTTACCTAACGGCTGGTGAACTTCGCTCAATGTCGGATAAATCACTGGGTGCACTGCGCTTGGCTGTGGCTGACAACGAAGACCTACGCGATTCACTGCGCCTATCGGAAGATAACGCACATCCTGAGCGTAAGGTTCTGTTCTACATTGCGGTTTACCAACATCTTCGCGAGCGTATTCGCCAAGACATCATTCATACGGATGATCCGGTTGAAGCAATCGAAGAGATGGAAGTTGAGCTAGCTCGATTAACAGAAGAACTGACGCAACGTGAAAACCGTTTAGCAATTAGTTCTGAGTCGGTAGCAAGCATCATTAAGAAGACGATTCAGCGCGAGCAGAACCGTATTCGTATGCTAAACCAAGGTCTGTCGAACATTTACTTTGGTCAGGTTAAGGGCGTACGTCTGAACGTTAAGATCCGTGAAAGCCACGAAATCTTGCTATCAGGCCTAGCGACTCAACAAGAGCAGCACAAAGACTTGTTCGAAACGACTCGTTTCACCTTCTCAGAAGCGATGGCGAAGTTGTTCCAACGTGTGAACCCACACATCGATATGGGCCAACGTTCTCCTCAAGTTCTGGGTGAAGAGCTACTGGATTACCGTAACTACCTAGAGCTAAGTGTTGAAGTTAACCGTGGTTCTGATGGTTGGCTACAAGCGGAATCGGGCGCACTGTCTACCGGTGAGGCGATTGGTACTGGTCAATCTATCCTATTGATGGTGGTTCAGAGCTGGGAAGAAGAATCTCGTCGACTTCGTAGCAAAGACATTGTTCCATGTCGCTTGTTGTTCCTTGATGAAGCAGCTCGTCTGGATGCGAAGTCTATCTCTACACTGTTTGAACTGTGTGACCGTTTAGGTATGCAGCTTCTGATTGCAGCACCAGAGAACATCAGCCCAGAGAAGGGTACAACCTACAAACTGGTACGTAAGGTCTTCAAAGATCACGAACACGTACACGTTGTTGGTCTGCGCGGATTTGCTCAGAATAAGCCAGCCTCTCCAGTTCAAGAGCTTATCGAAGAAACTGAATAATAAGCAGAAGCTGACTTACTTCTACTAATTTTAAGCCCCTCATTGTAGGGGCTTTTTTTAGGTTCATCGCGGATTAGCGGGAACTAAAAACAAAAACGGTAGTAAGTGATATGGTTTAGTCGCCAAACAAAAATCATACACAAACTACCGTTTTCATGCCGAATCATACTTTCCTATCTTCATTCTGGGAAGGCTTTAAAATAGTAAAGTCTCACCAGACAGCATCACTTATTACACTGACTCTTAAACCTAACTCTGAGGCTAAATGCCTTTGCGGTCTTGAAGCCGAGGCTATCCATG
>NZ_JAKEUW010000031.1:0-58416 GCF_022398115.1 Vibrio sp. Isolate22
TCGAGAAAAGGTAACTGCTTGGATAATGCGGTCGAGAAAAGGTAACTGCTTGGATAATGCGGTTGCTGAAAACTTTTTTGCTTTACTCAAAACAGAGATGTATCACAACCAAAGCTTTGAAGATGCAGATGCTCTGATAGAGCAAATTAAAGAATACATCGAGTACTACAATACCAAACGTATAAAAGTGAAACTAAAAGGCCTGACTCCGATAGAATATCGAACTCAGGCCTTGAAAGCCGCTTAACAGAAATGTCCAACTTTACGGGGTCACATCATGGGCATCGGCTTTTTGTTTATACAGAGATATTTAAGCTGGTTGAACTAAAGCGAGTGCCTTACGAGAGACCTCATGGGCTGCTTTGGTTAGGTTCTGCTTCTCTAATGCATCTGATAGGTATCCGTAATCTGAGACATTTGAGCGAAGTGCTAGAGCTTTCTCGAAGTGGTTTTGTGCTTCTGCCCACTTCTGTTCTCTTAAGTAGAACTGAGCTAATGCACTGTGTGCTTCTGCATTATTGCTATCTTTGCTGATAGCTCGCTCTAGCATAACAACCACTGGGTGGTGATCAGCAAGATTCAGCTCTGGAAGTAGCATGTAGAGCTCGTTTGAACCTGTTTTAGCAATGTTCTCTTTGATAACTGTGAAAGCTTCTGCATCGGCTTTACGGGCGATCAGTTGTTTTACGAAACAAGAGACAAGGTGTAAGCTTTGCTTTTGCTTTCTTGAAAGCTTGTTCCAGTGACTGATTAAGCCTTCGCTGCCTTGCTGTTGTGCCACATCGTGAAGTAAACCACATTGTGCTTTCTGCTCTAATTCACTCTGTTCTTCTGCCGTTAGAAGCTTGTTCTTAGCGAGCTTAGGCGTTAGTTCCAGCAATGGTTGCCACAACTTAAGCTGCATGTAGGTCGCTTTTAGTAAGCCTAGGACCGCAGTGTTGTTTGGGTGGGAACCTTTTAAGCTAGAAAGCGTATCGAAAGCAGCTTCATAGTTTGATTCACTGATTTGCTGTTTCGCTTTTGTTAGCTCTACTGCCAGCAGCGAATCATCTTGTTGGCTAGCCAGTTCGATGTATTTATCGCGTTCAGCAGTGTTACCTTGCTCATGCGCTGCTTGAGAAGCCACTAGGTAACAAAGCAGAGGCATGTCGTGGTGGTTAGCCCAACGTGTCACTTTCTTCTCTGCACCTTTCCAATCACCTTCAAGAAGCTTGATGATTCCCTCATTGGTGTAGCGGCGAGAGCGCTTTAGTTTACGAACACTGAACCAATTCCAAGTTGTTGAACTTGCGTAAATCAACTTTTTAAATAGGTATTCTAGGCCGAATAGTGCCGCTAAAAGTGCAATCACAAAGATCGCCAATGTGGTTACACTCATCTCAATGGTCTTATTGGCAATAGAGATCAGCACATAACCTTGTTGACCTGAAAATTGAGTGCCGACAAATAGACCTGCACCCAGAATGAGGAAAAGAAAGATTAAACGAATCATTATTTCTCCTCCGAGGTCATTACCGTCACCTCACGGCGTAGACGTTCACGAATCACATCAGACAACTGGTTCTGAGACTCAAGTTTTACTGGGTATTTAACAGTGATGTTTTGTTCGCTTAGCTGTTTGATAGCCTTCTCAAACTCGACAACTGAATTGTCATCTTGGTTTAGGTACGACTTAGACCACTCGTTAGCTGTCTTTAGAGCAGCGCTATAAACTTCACCTTGCTCTTTGTAGACCGCACGAATTGCGGTTTCTAGCTTACCTTTGATGTTTTCACGTAGGTAAAAGTGCTGTTCTGGTGATAGTAGAGGGATAACCTCGCCATCTCGGCTACGGAAAGTGATGAAGTTTTCAGAGAAGTCTTTCATCGACGTCATCAGGTTACTTTGCCAATCATTGATGTCTTGAGATACGGCTTTTTTCTCTACGACTTCAGCCTCTGGAAGAATCGCATTCGCCAAAGGTAGCTTATCGACTTGTTGTTGAAGGCTCGTGATACGTAGGACTAAACCATCGCGGTCGATCAGAGGGATAGTACGAAGCTTAGTGATGTCATTGGTCATTGACTGACGTAGTGATACTAGGCTTGGATCGTTAAGTGCAGCGATACGCTGATCGGCACTTTCCATTAGTTTGGTTGCGCTAACAGCATCATGCTCAAGGAACAGTTTACGACCAGCTAGTTTTACTAGGTAATCAGCTTCCGCAAGCAGCCAGTCATTTGGACGACGACCTTTCACATCAGCTACCGCTAACTGTAGGCTTTGAATGCTCTTTTGTTGTTGAGATTGTACAACCTGAGTTTTCTCTACCGCATGTGATGCTTCTTGGATAGTCTCTTGCTTGATGGCTTGCAGGTCTTTATTTACTGCAGATTGGGTATTTTGTAGCTGGGCTTGAAGTGCTGCGATTTGATCTGAATATTCAGCACTTTTTTGCTGCATTTGGAAGGCAATACCGCCGCTGAAAATAATAGAAATTGCGATAGCGATAGCGCCAAATTTCACACCGCGCTTGCCTTGTTTCTCTGCTTTTTCAATTTGTTCTTTATGATCGGCTTGAAGTTGTTCATTGTGGGTCTTATTCGATGCAGGAGCCTCAAGTTTTGGTTCTGTTTCTTTTGATTCAGCGGTTTCGTCTTTGGTCGCTACTGGCTGAGTATCTTGGTTCTGTTCAGGTTCAATATGCTCATTATTTTTTTTGCTTGTCATGCTTATTTCCTGTTTCTAGCTAGGGCTGGAGAGCAGCCAGTAATATTTGGTTCGCAGCACTTTGAGTATTCGTAACGTTAGAGAAACCGAGCTGTTGTGCTCGTTGTGCTATGCGCTTGCTTGGAACAAACAAATGTCTCGTTGAAAGCCAAGCAGAATACTCATCAGGGGTGATGGAGCACAGATACTCCAATTGTTCCTGACTTGTGACGACTACTTTGGACGTTCTTTTGTTTATCCATGTTTGATAGGTATTGTGATCGTTTATAGGAATATATTCTCTACGGTAGGTCTCACAATAAGAGACTTGTGCACCTAGGTTGAGCAAAGAATCCCGAATGAGCTCTCGCCCACCATTCCCACGTAGTATCAAAATGGATTTATTTTTTACGTCACTAAGTTCAGCAAGTTGAAGAAGATGTTCACTATCACTAACTTGAGGATAGTTTACTTTTTGTTTACAGACTTTGCTTAAAACGTGCGCAGTTTTTTGACCAACGCCAAGATAAAGCGGCGAAGTAGGCCAAACGCACGAAGTTTTAGAAAGGATATTTTGAGCCGCGGTAACGGCATGATGACTGACAGCGATGATGATATCGCTGTTGTTAAGTTGGACGCTTAAGTTCGCCGAATCTGGATTATCAATGATACGGATAAGCGGATGATGGATTGCTTGAATCCCTTCATCCGCTAGTTGTTGGCAAAGCGATTGTCCCTCTACACCGGGACGAGTTACCAACACTGTCATGATTATTCTTGGTCTGCGTATAGCTTGGTTAGGATTTCTCTTGCGCCATCGTCTAGCAGTTGATTTGCCAGAGTCACACCCAGCGCTTCTGCTTCTTCACGAGGACCAGAGATCTCACCACGAATCATTTTAGAACCGTCTGGCTCACCAACCAATGCACGTAGCCAGATGTTATCGCCGTCTAGTAGAGAGTAACTACCGATAGGCACCTGACAACCGCCTTCTAGTGTTAGGTTCATTGCACGTTCGCACAGAACACGGTCAGCAGTATCTTTATCGTTTAGAGGCTCAAGAAGCTTAATCAGGCGTTCATTGTCAAGGCGACACTCGATACCTACAGCGCCTTGGCCTACTGCTGGTAGAGATTGCTCTGGTTCGATAAAGCTACGGATACGCTCTTCTAGTTTTAGACGCTTAAGACCAGCTGCCGCTAGGACGATTGCATCATATTGACCGTCATCGAGTTTTCCTAGACGAGTGCCCACGTTGCCGCGCAGTTCTTTGATGATCAAATCAGGGCGGTATTCCAGTAACTGACATTGACGACGCAGGCTACATGTACCTACGACAGCACCTTGTGGCAGTTCATCAATGTTGTTGTATGTGTTTGATACGAATGCGTCACGAGGATCTTCACGCTCACAAATCGTCACTAGACCTAGACCTTCAGGGAAGTCGACAGGCACATCTTTCATTGAGTGAACCGCCAGGTCAGCACGACCTTCTAGCATTGCCACTTCAAGTTCTTTTACGAACAGACCTTTACCACCCACTTTAGCCAGTGGGGTATCTAGGATGATGTCACCTTTGGTCACCATAGTTACCAACTCAACCTCTAAACCAGGGTGAGCAGCTTGCAGTGCATCCCTTACAAAGTATGCCTGCCAAAGGGCAAGAGGGCTTTTTCTGGTTGCGATACGGATTGGTGCTGAATTTGTCATGGTGTTTCCGATATAGGTTCTGTAATAGCCTAATCCTACCATTGTGAGGCGAAAATTCTTACTGTTTGATCATTCCATGCTTTGATAGCTTAGAGATTTTCATGAGTTCACCAAAATAGTGTGATTGGTATCTCATTTGAAACATGGGCTATTATTAGAAATAGTCAATAAAGAGGACACTACGGCGCCGTGAGTTTAACTTTCTGTCATTAAGGAATTGGCCAGTATGACGGGTTCCTTTGCTTTACCATTAGGGGTAAAAATGTTAAATTGATCACGTTTTGTTGCTGCTTTCGTTCAGTAACTAAACAGAAGTGCATTTAATCTCAAACCAAGGACTTACCTTGCAGGCTTACACTCAGACTTTGATTCAACGATTAGACAATCTAAATCAGCAGCGCATTGATCGTGCGTTGGCGTTGATGAATGTCCAAGGTCAGCGAGTTTTTAACCTAATCCCCGCACTTCTTCATTTCAATCACCCAATGATGCCTGGTTATTATGACCAACAAGTTCCTTTTGGAATTCGTAGCTTCACGCTTAATGAATTCCAAAAGCAATTTGTGTCTGATACCGAATTAACGCTTGGCGGAAAACTTACCGAGGCTGCTGAACCTGCAATCCTTGGTCTGTACACCATGGGTAGTACCTCTTCTATCGGTCAAAGCACCTCAAGTGATCTGGATATCTGGGTATGTGTTTCTCCTGATATGGATGGTCCAGCACGCGATAGCTTGACGAACAAGTGCCTGCTGATTACCGACTGGGCTGAAACCTTAGGTGTTGAAGCTAACTTTTTCTTGATGGATGAACAGCGTTTCCGCTCGAACCATTCTGAAGAGATGACCGGTGATAACTGTGGTTCTTCACAGCACTTGTTGTTGCTTGATGAGTTCTATCGTTCGGCTGTTCGTTTAGCTGGCCAACGTTTGTTGTGGCAAATCATTCCGCCAGAAATGGAAGAGTGTTATGACCAATACGTTCAAGGCTTATGTCAGGATGGTTATCTTGATTGCTCGGAGTGGATCGATTTCGGCAAGCTGAATCGCATTCCCGCGGAAGAGTACTTCGGTTCTAACCTGTGGCAGCTCTACAAGAGTATCGACTCACCGTATAAATCGGTGTTAAAGGCGATCTTGCTAGAAGCTTATTCATGGGAATACCCAAATACCCAACTATTGAGTATCGATACCAAGCGCCGCTTCTTTGCGGATGAACCCGATCTGTATGGCATGGATAGCTACTATCTGATGCTAGAGAAGGTAACGCGCTACCTAGAACGCATTAACGACCACACACGTTTGGACTTGGTGAGACGCTGTTTCTACCTTAAGACCCACGAGAAGTTGTCGCGTGAAGCAGGTATCGGTTCTGTTGCATGGCGTCGTGAAGCCCTAACCGAGATGACTAAGTCTTGGAATTGGGGACAGGAAACCATTGCTGAGCTCGATAACCGACGTAACTGGAAGGTTGAGCAGGTTAAAGTGGTGCACCATGCGCTGCTTGATGCCTTGATGCTGAGCTATCGTAACTTGATTCAATTTGCACGTCGTAACGACATTACTTCGGCAATCAGCCCACAAGATATCAGTATCTTGGCTCGCAAGCTTTATGCTGCGTTTGAGGTTCTTCCGGGTAAAGTAACGCTACTGAACCCGCAAATTTCTCCGGATCTGCATGAACCTGATTTGAGCTTTATTGAGGTTCGCCAAGGGCAATCCAATAAAGCGGGTTGGTACTTGTACAAACAACCATTGATTGCGCACCGTATTCTTGGTCAACCTTCACTTGAGCACCATGAGTACTTGAGTAAGCTGGTTGCATGGTCATTCTTTAATGGTTTGATTACTGAATCGACACGTTTGCACTCTGTGGTTCGTGATGCTCACATTGATATCGATAAGTTCTATCAAATGGTGAGCGATCTACGTAATACTTTCTCTCTGCGTAAGCGCCGCCCAAGTATGCAGGCACTGGCGAGCCCGTGTGAGATCAGCCAACTGGCGATGTTCATTAACTTCGAAAACGACCCGACTTCTGAATTGAGTGGTCGTGCCTTGAAGGTTGATCTGAAGAATGCAGATATCTTCAGTTTTGGTGAAGAAGGTAAGAGCTTAGTCGGCAGTGTCGATCTGGTTTATCGTAACTCTTGGCATGAAGTACGTACGCTGCATTTCCAAGGTGATACGGCAATGCTGGATGCGCTTAAGACGGTACTTGGCAAAATGCACCAAGACGCGTTGCCGCCAGAGTCGGTTGATGTGTTCTGTTACAGCAAAAACCTGCGCGGTGTAATGCGTAACATGGTGTACCAGCTGCTTGCTGAGTGTATCGACTTACGTTTAAAACCGATTGAACCAGAGAAACGTCGTCGCTTTAAGGCTATTCGTTTAGCTAATAAGATGTTTGGTCTGTTCTTTGAGCGTCGTGGTGTGTCCGTTCAGATGCTGGAAAACTCGGTCGATTTCTACCGCAGCATCTCAACCAACAAGTTGAAGGGTTCGCCTTTATTAATGCTCGACAAAGAGCAAGAGTATCAACTGCCAGAAGTGGTGGATGGTTTTGCGAGTGAGGGCTTAATTCAGTTCTTCTTTGAAGATACCGACAAAGGTTTCAATATTTATGTATTGGACGAGTCGAATCAGGTTGAGGTGTATCATCAGTACAGCGGCGAAAAAGATGAGATGATCGCGAGTGTGAACTCTTTCTACACATCGGTAAAAGATGAGTCGAAGATGTCGTCTAAGTTGATTAACTTTAACTTACCTCAGTACTACCAGATCGTTCATCCTGAAGAGGGCAACTCTTATGTTGTGCCTTACCGTAACGATGCGACGTTAGCTTCTCGGAGTTCAAAGATAGTGAACATCTAGGCTTATTAAGACTGATTGATATTAAAAAAGGAGTGATTGATTCACTCCTTTTTAGTTTTGCTTACAAATGATTAGACCCAATCGATCTCTTCACCTGCGTGCTTCACGCACTCTTCTTTCACCATCTCAAACAGCTCCATGCCCGTCTTAGAACATGTCCACTTGTCATCGATTAATTTAAAGTGGAAGCCACCAGATTTAGACGCCAACCAGATTTCTTTCATTGGTTCTTGGCGGTTGATGATGATTTGGCTGCGGTTCTCAAACTCCAGCGTCATCACGTTACCAGTCACTTCGTAATCAATATCTGCCTCTGATTCATCGATAGCTTCTTCGATGTTTTGCATCTGTATATCGACCAGCTGATGAAATTCAGTCTCGTTCATCCTTTCTATCCTATTGCTTTTCCTGAGTGTGGTGCGATTATAGGGGGCATTGAGTTAATAATCACGATATGCAAAATGAAAAAATTAATTACCGCTCTGTTTATGGTGTCCGTTATTGGACTTTCTGGTTGTGGTCAAACGGGTCCGTTATACGATCCTGATGAAGTTCAGCAGACTGAACAATCACAATAAGTGAAACACGCAGAAATCGTTATTTATAAGGGATAAGAACTTTGGATTACTTCAACTATCAGGAAGATGGCCAGCTTTGGGCTGAGGACGTCGCACTTTCACAACTAGCAGAGCAATATGGTACACCGCTGTATGTATATTCTCGTGCAACATTAGAACGCCACTGGAATGCGTTTGACTCATCGGTTGGTGAGCATCCGCACTTGGTGTGTTATGCCGTTAAAGCTAACTCGAACCTTGGTGTATTGAACACTTTGGCTCGTTTGGGCTCAGGCTTTGACATTGTTTCTGGCGGTGAGCTAGAGCGCGTGGTTGCTGCAGGTGGCGATCCGGCGAAAGTTGTGTTCTCTGGTGTCGGCAAAACAGCCGCTGAAATGAAGCGTGCGCTTGAGTTGAACATTAAGTGTTTCAACGTAGAATCTGAACCAGAACTAGAGCGACTGAATAAAGTGGCTGGTGAGCTTGGTGTTAAAGCGCCGATTTCACTGCGTATCAACCCAGATGTTGATGCAAACACTCACCCTTACATTTCTACAGGTCTGCGTGATAACAAGTTTGGTATTGCCTTCGACCGTGCTCCTGCTGTTTATGCGTTTGCACAAACACTCGATAACTTGTCTATCCATGGTATTGATTGCCACATCGGTTCTCAGCTAACGGATATCGAACCTTTCATCGATGCAACTGATCGTCTGCTTGCTCTTATCGACCAACTGCGTGCTAACGGTATCAACATCAAACACCTTGATGTTGGTGGTGGCTTAGGTGTGGTTTATCGTGATGAATTACCACCACAGCCTTCAGATTACGCGAAAGCGCTATTGGCTCGCCTAGATAATCATTCTGATCTAGAGTTGATTTTTGAGCCTGGAAGAGCGATTGCTGCTAACGCTGGTGTATTATTGACGAAAGTTGAGTTCCTTAAGCCAACAGAGCACAAGAACTTTGCCATTATCGATGCGGCAATGAACGACCTGATGCGTCCAGCGCTTTACCAAGCGTGGCAAGATATTGTCCCAGTGAACCCTCGCCAAGGCGAAGCGGTAACGTACGATTTGGTTGGCCCTATCTGTGAAACAGGTGACTTCCTAGGTAAAGACCGCGATTTGGTGCTTGAAGAAGGCGATTTGCTTGCGGTTCGTTCTGCCGGTGCTTATGGCTTCGTAATGTCCTCTAACTACAACACTCGTTCGCGTGCGGCTGAAGTGATGGTCGATGGCAACAAAACTCATCTAGTTCGTCAGCGCGAAGAGCTTACGAGCTTGTGGGAACTTGAAAACATTCTTCCGGAGTAATTTAAAGCGTTATGCACTTCCACTTTTCTAAAATGCATGGTTTGGGCAATGATTTCATGGTCGTGGACTGCATTACTCAAAATATTTTCTTTTCTCCAGATTTGATCCGTCGTTTGGCGGATCGTCACACTGGCGTGGGCTTTGATCAGCTACTTGTGGTTGAGGCTCCCTATGATCCAGAAACTGATTTCCATTACCGCATATTTAATGCGGATGGCAGTGAAGTGGAGCAGTGTGGTAATGGTGCTCGTTGTTTTGCACGATTCGTTCGCATGAAAGGCCTAACGAATAAGTACAGCATCAACGTCAGTACCAAGAAAGGCAAAATGGTTCTCAAGATTGAAGAGAATGACCTGATCACCGTGAACATGGGCATTCCTGAGTTCGAACCAAGCAAGATCCCATTTAAAGCGAAGCAACCTGAAAAGACCTACATCCTAAGAACCGATGCACACACTTTATTCTGTGGCGCGGTCAGTATGGGTAACCCACATGTGGTGACCGTGGTTGATGATGTCGATACGGCAGATGTAGATACCTTAGGTCCACTGCTTGAATCACATGAGCGTTTCCCTGAGCGTGTTAATGCTGGCTTTATGCAAGTGGTTAACCGTGAAGAAGTGCGTTTACGTGTTTATGAACGTGGTGCAGGTGAAACTCAGGCTTGTGGTAGCGGTGCCTGTGGTGCTGTTGCGGTTGGTATTACTCAAGGCTTACTGGCTGAGAATGTGAAGGTTAGCCTACCCGGCGGTGACTTACACATTAGCTGGCAAGGTCCGGGGAAAACTCTGTATATGACGGGCCCAGCGACGCATGTGTTTGATGGACAGCTTTCTTGCTGATAACCATACATAACAGATAGATACATAAAAAAATAAAGGATAGGTTTTGTCTAACGTTGAAGCCGACGCACTCACAGCAGAAGTGGTCGCGGAATATTTACGTGATAACCCCGATTTTTTCCAAGACCGAAAAGATTTAGTGGATCGCCTTGCTATTAATAACGTTGAGCAGGGTGCCGTCTCTCTGGTCGAGATTCAGCTTAAACGTCAACGCCAGAGAATCGAAGAGCTAGAAGAAGAGATCACTGGATTGATGTCTCTGGCGGCGAATAATGATAAAACCTTCTATGAGTTTATGGATCTGCAAGCGCAAGTGCTGAAATGCAGTGACTTCATGCAGGTAATTAAAGCGGTTGAGCAAAAGGCACTCGACCTTGGGTTGAAGGCTCATTTGAGAATCCTTTCGCAAACGGGTTTCTATCAGCTCAGCGAAGAGGGCTACTCGAAGTTTTCGCTTAATCACTTTAACGGCAAAGATGCCTACCTCGGGCGTTTGAGAAAAGCCGACAGACAAGATTTGTTTGGTGATTTTCCGGTTCCAGAGCTAGGCTCTTATGTAGTACTACCGCTTGCTAAGCAGTCTCCATTGGGCTTGCTCGCCTTTTCTAGTGAAGATGGTGGACATTTCCAACCTCATATGGACACGCTCTTTTTACGCCACTTAGCACTTGTCGTGTCTCATTTGGCGGACACCTTACCTTGGCAGATAAATAATGAGCCTAGAGCCCAAAACACCTCTTCCTAATAGCCTTCAAAAGCCTCTTTCTCGCTTCTATGAATATCTCAGAAGCGAGAAGGGACTCAGCCTACACACCCAACGAAACTACAAACAACAACTTGAAACCATGGCCGAACACTTAGTCACACTTGGGCTAAAGGATTGGCGTCAAGTTGATGCTGCTTGGGTAAGACAACTGGCCAGTAAAGGCATGCGTGACGGGATGAAGGCAAGCAGCATTGCGACTCGCTTATCGTCACTGCGTAGCTTCTTTGATTTTCTTGTCTTGCGTGGTGAAATAACCGCAAACCCTGCAAAAGGGGTCTCTGCACCTCGTAAACAGCGCCCGTTGCCAAAAAACCTTGATGTTGATGAAGTCGGTCAGCTGCTTGACGTGAATGAAGATGATCCGCTGTCGATTCGCGACCGAGCGATGATGGAGGTGATGTACGGTGCTGGCTTGCGTCTTGCTGAGCTAGTCGGTATCAATCTTAAAGACGTGCTGAGCCGCCAAGGAGAAATCCGAGTCATCGGTAAAGGTGACAAAGAACGTAAGGCGCCATTTTCTGGTTTAGCCAAAGAGTGGGTTGATAAGTGGCTGAGAGTCCGTGGTGAATTGGCTTCTCCGGGAGAGGATGCCTTGTTCGTCTCTAAGTTGGGCACGCGTATCTCTCACCGAAGTGTTCAAAAGCGCATGGAAGAGTGGGGTAAGAAGCAATCTGTGGCGAGCCATATTAGCCCGCATAAGTTGCGCCACTCCTTTGCAACGCATGTGCTCGAGTCGAGCCAAAACCTTCGTGCGGTCCAAGAATTATTGGGTCATGAAAACATCTCGACCACCCAAGTGTACACTCACTTGGATTTCCAGCATCTAGCACAAGCATACGATCAGGCTCACCCAAGAGCCCGTAAGAAAAATAAAGACTAAAGGTTTTACTATGCGAATTTACCGAGGGTTACAGCCTGTCAAAGCCATGACCTTTGATTTGGATGACACTCTATATGACAACTGGCCTGTGATCATGAAGGTTGAGAAAGAGATGGCGCAGTGGCTTTTTCAAGAGCACCCTGTGTCTGCTTCTTTGTCGCTGGAAGAGTGGCAAGCTGTAAAACAACGAGTCGCATTGGATAACCCAGAGTTAAAGCATGACGTCACCTTGTGGCGTGAAACTCAAATTAAGACTGGTTTACTGCAGTTGGGCTACTCTCAGCAGCAAGCGGAGCAGGCTGCTCGTGATGGTATTGAGCATGCCTTATGGCTACGCAACCAAGTCGACGTTCCTCAAGAAACCCATCGTGTGATGGCGGAACTTGCCGAGCGTATTCCTTTGGTTGCGATAACCAATGGCAATGTTGATCCCCACAAGATTGGCCTTGGGCAATATTTCCAACTCATTCTTAAAGCGGGACCAGACGGGAGGGCCAAACCCTACCCAGACATGTTTGAGAAAGCACAACAGCACTTAGGTTTTGATGCTAGTAATATCCTTCATGTGGGGGATCATTTAAGGACGGATGTCTACGGAGCCAAGAAAAATGGCTTCCAAGCATGCTGGTTTAATGACACTGGTTCCAATTTATACCTATCTTCGAAGGCGAGTGTGCTTCCTGATGTTGAAATAGAACAGCTCAGCGATCTTATGCGACTAATTTAATGGGCTACTGCAGGCTTATTGTGTCGCATTTATGATAGTGAATTGTTACATTAGTCGAGTTTAAAGGCCTGTTTAGGCTAGGATAATTAGCGATTACTTATTACGATTCATTTCAATCATAGCGGTGGTTGCGGGTTCTCTATTCCATTAGATTTCGAACAAGGGTTGGCATGCAAACATATACATTTCTCGCAAACACAGAGGAGCAATTAGAATCTCAACTTGCTCAGCGCGAATGGTGTGATAGCAAACAATACCTAGTTCAACTTTTCTCTACGCAATCACCTGATGTGGCTCGCCAACTTGCTAATGTGGCGCTCAATCGTTTGAGCCATGCGACGTTGATTGGTCAAAGTGCTCGTCATGTTATTTGTGATAACTGCCTTGAGAGTACTTGCACCTTAGTCATTGTTAGTGAATTCAATGAAACCCGATTAACCTCCGCAGTGCAGCCTTTTACTGGCAACCCTAACCAGGATAGCCAAGATCTCGTATCTCAACTTGAGCTATCGGAAGACACCAAAACCGTCATCAGCCTGTGTGATCAGGTTGAAGGACGTGATTACCCAATTTATGGTGCTTTCGAAAATCATTCCTACGCATTACCAGTGGCTGGTGGCTTGTGTCATGAAAATGAGTTTGGCCGCTGGGTTATGCACAACGAGCAAACTTACCAACATGCCTGCGTTGCGGTTGCATTAACGAACCCTAATTTAAAGGTGTGGTCAGACGCTTACTCTGAGTGGAACCCTATCGGGATGAAACTACGAGTGACTCACGCGATAGGGAACCGTCTCTATGCATTAAATGACAAGCCGGCGATTGAGGTATTCAAACATTACCTTGCCGATGGTAAAGATCTTCCTTTCAGCCAACTGATGAGTTTCCCGCTTTATCGCGAACTTGGCAGGAAGAAAGGGGTTTCAACACCACTTCGTATTAATGATGATGGCAGTATCGAGTTTGATAGCCCTTGGCAGATCGGTGAAGAGGCTCAGTTCTGTTATAACCACCCATCACTGACTGCCGAAAAGGTGCGTCATGGTGCAGAGATGCTTGCCATGCATCAGCCTGAGTCTGTGATCATCTATAACTGCGTATCTCGATTGGAGTTCATTGACAGTAAGTTAGAGCTCAAGCCATTTGAAGGGATAGTAAATGCATGTGGTGCTTACTGCATGGGAGAGCTTTACCGCACTGAAGAGCGCCAAGATATCCTTCACCACAGCCTGACTTATATCGCGATGAGAGAGTCTGATGAGGTGAATGAGTTTCGCTGTGAAGATTTTAAATGTGACTCAACGGTTTCACCGCTGCTTAACTTAGTTCGAAACGCGGTGGCTGATCTTGACAGCATGAATACACAGATGGAGAAGAAGCTTCATCAACAGGCACGCCGCTTAACTGAGAGCTACCGTATCGACTCGCGAACGGGGTTACCAAACCGTATTGTATTGAAAGAGCGCCTCAACACGATTCTATTTAGTGAGCACTTGCTAACCCTAAAGCTTACTAATTTTCATCAAGTGAACGAAAAGTACGGTTATCAGGTGGGTGATCAGCTGCTGCTTGATCTCTCCAATCACTTTATCGATCGCTTGCAGCTTCGTGTTGTGAAAGAGCCGAGCGTGAAGGTTGAGCTGTTCAGCATTGGTGTTGGGGAATGGGCGATCATCTTCAATGCGAGTGTTGAGAGCACTAAGATAAAAGAGCGCTTTGTCGAGTTTGCGGATGACATCGAACACATTAACTTCGAGCCTTATGGCTTAACCGATATTGATTACCTGTCTGTGTCTTTGTGTGGTGGTTTTGCCAGCCGCTGTGACTTCTTGAATGATAGTGGCGATGAAATCTTGCTAAAAGCGATTGAAGCTCGACGTTATGGTGTGCGTAACAACACCCATATTACCAATGCGAAAGACATTCAGGTCAGTGAAGAAGATCGTAAAGAGCAGCTAGGTTGGCTGAGCTGTGTAAGCCGAGCGATCTTAGATCAGAATATCATTACCTACTCGCAACCTATTGTGGAGGCGGGGACGCATGAAATGATCGGCCAAGAGTGCTTGGTGAGAATCATGGAAGCTGACGGGACGATTGTGCCACCAGGTAAGTTCTTACCTATGATTGCCGACACACACCTTTATACACGTCTTAGTCGACATATGATTAAGAACACTATTGGTTATATGGCCGATAAACAGAGCCCGTTCTCTATCAACCTTTCTCCGCAAGACCTTTTAAGTGATAAGACTCTTGAGGTGCTTGAGACAGCCATTAGTGGCATGAACGATCCTACTCGATTAGGGCTCGAGGTGCTTGAATCAGAGCAGATTCGAGATTATGGCCGCATGATTGAGGTGTGTGACCACTTCCGTTCGTTAGGTGCAAGAATCATCGTTGATGACTTTGGTTCTGGTTACTCCAACATCGATGAGATTATTAAGCTTGAACCGCAGATAATTAAGCTCGATGGCAGCTTGATTCGTAATATCGATAAAGACCAGAAGCAGAGAAACATTGCTTCTCAGCTGGTGCGCTTGTGCCAAGTGTTTAATGCCAAAACGGTCGCTGAGTTTGTTCATAATCAACAGGTTTGTGAGATAGCCGAACAGATGGGCGTCGATTACCTGCAAGGTTATTACTTCGGAGAGCCTAAGCGCCTGTTTTAGTTATTAAAGCGAGTAAGCAGCTACACCAGCTGCTTGCGAAATCGTTTTACCACCATTAGTGACTGCTTTGTGGTGGGATGAATGATGTCTAACTGAGGTCACATTATTCATAAGATGATCGTAAGTATTCCGTGCAAGCCTTATCGATAGAAAGCACAATAACTGATCATTAACGCAACGATTAATGTGAATATGCAGTCGACCTCTCTTCTGATACAAGACATAGAACAAACCCATCGTGAATTGGAAAAGCTAGATTTTCATCGTCATGAACCTCTCCTGATTCAGGTGTTTTCGTCTTTCAATAAAGATACGGTTTTGGCTGCCTGCCAAGTCATCCAATCAAACTTCCCTAAGGCTCAATTGATAGGTTGCAGTGCCAATCACTACATCCGTCAAGGTGTCATTCTCCATCAAGGCCTCTACCTGATCATTACCCACTTTGAGAAGACTTCGTACTCTTGTGGTGCAGTTCAATACAGCGAACAACCAGTGCTTGATAGCCAAGCTATGTATCAGCAACTGGATTGCCATGAGAAAACACAAAGTATTATCTGCTTTGCCGATCGCTTGCAGATAAACAATCGAGCGTTGTTTGCTGCTTTTGAGCAATCGGAATATTCATTTCCTATCTGCGGTGGTGCCTCAACATCAATAGACAGCGGTCGATGGGTCATGCTCGATGGCGTGTGCTATGAGAATGCCTACGTGATGGTAGCGCTGCATAGCGATGATTTGGCAATCACTAAAGGCTATTACACCGAGTGGAATCCGATTGGTCGTACTTTTCGAGTGACGGCGGCTCACGATAACTGCTTAGCAGAATTAGACGGTATGCCGATTCGTGAACTCTATAATCGTTACTTAGCCGATGGGCTCGAGGTTCCGTTTGAGCAATTGCATAACTTTCCGATGATGGTTGGTGATCCAAAAGCGCAAAATATTCACATGCCACTCAAGATTAAAGAGAGTGGTGAAATCGAGTTTAGCGGTTCATTTGAGGTTGGCGATGAGGTTAGGTTTTGTTACGACCATCCATCATTAACCTTGGATCAAGTTCGTTTAGGTGTGCAGCAGGTCGCAGCTCATCGCCCTGAGCAATTCTTTATTTATAACTGTATCTCACGACTCGATTTTATTGATGGTAACCAAGAGGTTGAGGTTTTCCAAAAACTCGCCGACACCTATGGTGTGTACTGTATGGGGGAGTTATTTCAAGACCATGGGCAACAAAGAATTTTGCACCACAGTTTAACCTATCTTGCGCTAAGGGAAGGCGAGGGTAAGGCTGCTCCTCTGCTAGAGAATCAACCTCTCAGCAATATATCTCCACTATTTTCACTTATTCGTAATGCATTGCTTGATGTCGATGACATGAATAACAGCATGGCGAGCAAGATTGAGCAACAAGCGACAGCATTAACCGCAAGCTATCGAATCGATCGTCGTACTGGTTTACCAAACCGAAGCGTCTTGCGTGAGAAGCTATCGAAGATGACGATAGACAGTCATTTATTGGCACTCAAGGTGACGACATTTGGTCAAATCAATGAGAAGTATGGGTATCGAGTCGGTGACAAACTTCTCCATGACTTAAGCGACTACTTTCAGAAAGCATTGTGGCAGTTCTTTGATAAGGGTTGTCAGCTTTATAGCATCGGTATTGGTGAATGGGCGGTGGTATTTGATAGCTGGGCTAGCCAAGAACATATCCATCAGCGTTTCTCGGAGTTTTCCGACCAAACCGAGCACGTCAACTTTGAACCAACGGGCTTGCCAGATATTGATTATCTTTCTGTGTCTATCTGTGCGGGCATTGCGAGTCGTCGGGATTTTCCAACCACTTCGATTGACGACTTATTACTGAAGGCAATTGATGCGAGACGCAGTGCCGTCAGTCAGAACAAACATTTAGTGAGTGCTAAGACACTTATTCAGCTAGAGAAGCACCGCCAAGAGCAGCTGGGGTGGTTGTCTTGTGTGAGCCGTGCGGTACTCAACCAAAATATCGTGGCCTGTGCACAGCCTATTGTGTCGGCACATGACCATCAGGTTGAAAGCTATGAGTGTTTGGTTCGAATTGAAGAAGAGGGCCAGTTGATTGCGCCTGGGAAATTCTTGCCGATTATCGAGGGGACGCATCTCTATACTCGATTAAGTCGTCAGATGATTACGCGTACCTTTGATTTTATGAGTCAGCGAACCGATTCGTTCTCGATTAACTTGGCACCGCAGGATTTTAATAACGAGAAAACCATTCTTCACCTTGAGCAGGCGATCAAGAAAATTAGCCACCCTCAGCGTATTGGTTTAGAGGTGCTAGAAACCGAACAAATTCAGGACTACGGTCGTTTGATCGAGGTGTGTAATCACTTTCGCGATCTGGGTGTGAACATCATTGTTGATGACTTTGGCTCAGGTTATTCGAACATCGACGAGATACTCAAACTTGAACCTCAGGTTATTAAGCTCGATGGCAGTCTGATTCGAAATATCGATCAAGACAAAAAGCAGCGTAAGATAGCTCAGCAGTTGGTTAGCTTATGTCAGATCTTGAATGCGAAGACGGTCGCTGAATTTGTTCATAATGAGCAAATCTGTCGAATTGCAGAAGACATGGGTGTCGACTACCTACAAGGTTATTACTTCGGAGAACCTAAACGGCTGTTCTGATTCTAAGGGCGTGTTGACCTTTCGTGGTTGAATTTTGTTCGAGATAAAAGCGTTTTAATCGCGGCGAGGGAGAAGTAGCCTAGTCACTCTAAGTAAATCTCCCTCAACACCAGCTCGAACCCTTCGGGCAGCGTCTGCTGGTCATTTCTACTACGTTATCGGCTTCTCATGTAGGCTAGCTACACATCGACGCCTCTGCCTTGTATAAATACCCAGCAACTCGCTGCAAAAATCAGCTCAAAATATCAACACGCCCTAGCAAATATCTGATGTTTCACGTGAAACACTGTTTTGTCCAATGTATCAAAGCGAGATGTGAAAAGGGTGAGCTAGTGGCTCACCCTTTTTATTTTAGTGCTCAAGCACTCCGCATTACTCTATCTGAGAGCGTGTCCGCTTTTGTCAGCTTGGAATACTTTGAGATAGTGCTGATAGTAATCCTCTATCTGCTTTGCTGGTTGAGCTTCATCTAATGCCTTAAGTAGCTCAATACCAACCTCACAGGTACACAGGTGTCCACTGTCTTGATTGCGGCGCAACGTATATGAAGATTCACTGGTTACATCGAGGTGCACTTGAGGAATCGTCTGTAACCAAGGACTTTTGTTGAGCATCTTTTTCGCTTCTTGCCACGTACCATCCAAGATGATGAATAACGGCGTTCGTTCACTCACTGTATCCGATACCGCTTGCTGGCATTCAACGCTTTCATTGCTTGGAAACAACAGCAAAGGCTGATGAGTTTCATCTTCAAGCAAAGCCAGTAGTTCGGCTGGAGGTGTCTTGCGCTGCCAAACAAAAGACTGACACTGCTTGAGTGACTGTTGCAGTAGCTTTCCGGTATTAGTGTCTCGTGTTAGTTCATTCTCGTGAGTGAGTAGCACTAACTGGGTTTGGCTTTCAGTATTCGGTATTCGATGACAAATACATTGATGAGTGAAACCACACCCACTGCAAGCTTGCTGATCGCTCATGGTTATAGCTTAACTCCGCTTTGTACTGGTGAGATGTCGTTAGCAAACAAAACCACATCGCTGATATCAGCATCATCGGCTACCGGTGCAACACTCGGGTTGAGTGGGTAGCTGACACCCGTATATGAGAGTGCGTGTTTGGCCGCTATTGCGCCACCGCCGCTGACATTGAAGATCAGATCGTGCCAACCGTGATTTTTAGACTTACCCACACGTATATCGCCTTTTACTAGTGTGACTCGGCTATTGAAGCGCCACTTGTCTTGATGGTTCTCGAAAATCAGCAGTGTACAACCACCTGAGCCACACCAATCGAGTTGAGCGAACAACTCTTCTTTACCGTCACCGTTGAGGTCGTAGGTCAGCCAGCGGTATTTCGTATCATCAGGAGAGCTGTTGTTGATCTTAAAATATTCGCGGATCGCTTGGTCTACTTTTGGATCAAATTGATCACTGGAGTTCACTTGCGTCGCCTTTAGATCAACCTTGTTGGTTTGTGCTTGTACATTCTTTGCTTCGAATAGTACGAGACCGCCGTTGGCAATCGGGTAGACGATATTGCCGACCTTTTCTTTCTCTGCGATTAGCTTACCGTTATCGAGTGTGAAGATACGCTCGGATATCAGGTATTGCTGCTGGTGGCGAGTCATGACGACCTGAACTTGGTTTTGGTTGAGTTGCTGCCAGAAGCCTTGCTCAACAATAGAAGGATCACCGTTGCTGTAAGAGTAGGTTGTTACCGCGCTATGGTCATCGTGGAGCTCTAGGTTAATAGAGAACCCTGAGTTCTGCGTTGAGCTAGCGAAATAGGTACCACTCCAGTCCAATGTAGGATCTTGGTTTGAAACCGTAGCACAGCCCGTGTAGTTGCTTTCATTGAGGTTGAGTTTTGCTTCCCAGCCGTAGATAGAGTCACTCATGCCGTCGCTGCAGCTCTCTTTCTTCAGATTGAGCTCGCCTTGTGTTGCTTTACCTTCTAGTTGGTAATCACGACTGCTTGGCGTGGTGCGGCTTGATTCGATGTTGAGAGCCTGAGGTGCTTCGCCCATTTTGGTATAAGTCAGCTGGTCTTTATCAAAGGTGGCTGACCAGAATGGTTCATTCCCGAAGACTCGTGTTGAGCGTAGCGGTTGGTCGCAGCGTTCAGGGTTTTCTGCCGTTAAGATATTGACTTGATCAACCACGAAGCGTGCTGTGAAATCAGCGTTGTAGCCGGTTTGGCTAGGTACGGTAAGGTGGCCAATCAGTTCGCCATACAGAGCTTGATAAGGTCTGGCTGCTAACCCTTGTGCTTCTAGCGCTAGCTCAGGGGACATATCTAGCCAGTATTGTTGTTGGCTACCACAAGGGGTAAACGTGCGGCTTTCATGGCCTACCACAACTTGACCGCGCATGATGAAGGTTTGTGGTTGAACGCTCAGAGGTTCATCCAAGGTTGCTGGTGGAACTTCAGGTTGTTGCGGTGTTTCTGGAGCGGTTACACAGCCTTGTAGCGCGAATGCGGCTAGCCATGTCACTGGGTTTTTCATTACCTTCATGTTATATCTTCCTCGGAGCAACCGTTAATTGGATTTATTATGGCATATTGGTTATTTAAAACAGAACCCGACACCTTTTCTATTCAGACGCTGAGAGTACAAAAAACCTCTTGTTGGGAGGGAGTTCGTAACTATCAAGCTCGAAACATGATGCGTGATGAGGTCAAGCTTGGCGACCTAGTGATGATATACCACTCATCATGTAAAAAAGTGGGCGTAGCGGGGATCGCAAAAGTAACCAGGGAAGCCTACCCAGACCATTTTCAATTCGATCCCGAGAGTGATTACTACGACCCTAAATCTTCACCCGATAACCCGCGTTGGATAATGGTTGATGTCGAGTTTGTTCGAGTGACTGAACGCTTGATCCCGTTAGCGACTCTTAAAGCCATGCCTGAGCTATCTGAAATGCCTTTGGTGAAGCGCGGCAATCGTTTATCGATCATGCCTGTGACGGAACAAGAGTGGCAGGCGATCTTAAGCAAAGAAGTGCTAGGCTCTCGTTAGAGGAAGCTTTTAGCGTAAGGTTCAAAAAAGGCAGCCATTGGCTGCCTTTTTGTATGATGGGGTTGTTTAGAGTAGGTGTTTATCTAAGTAGTGCGCAACGGCATCATCAGCGTTACTACCAATCACTTCATTGTTTGGTAGTGCTTGCATCACTTTCTCGTGTGATGTGCCCATGATTAAGCCTTTACCTGCCATTGCCAGCATCTCAGCGTCATTCATACCATCACCAAAGGCAACACAGTTATCCAGCGTTAGGTTCAGAGACTTCGCGACAGCGTCTAAAGCATGACCTTTAGATACTTCCGCGGCCATCACTTCCAGACACCAAGGTGTTGAGAAGGCCACGTTTAACTTGTCTCCAAATGTTTCTTTTAGCTTTTGCTCGAACGTCACTAGGTGTTCGTGGTCTTGTTCTGGGTGAGTGAAGAAGACTTTGGCAATGCCGTCGCTCGGTGCATTGTCTGCTTCAAAGCGTTTGTAGCTGAAGCCTGACTCACTGTGGAACTTAGCTAGCATTTCATCTTCACGATCGAGCAACCAATCTTCATTTTGGTACATATGAATGAAGATGTTTGGATCTTGGCGAACAATATCAATAACTTGTTGAACGAGTTCTTGAGGTACGTTTTGGCTATACATTAGCTGATCATTCTGGTCGTGCACGCGAGCACCGTTTGACGTGATCATGTACGCCGGAATCCCTGCGATTTGACGAATCCCAGCTACATCGACGTGATGGCGACCCGTTGCGAAGATAAAGGTATAACCTTGCTCATGTAACTTCTTAAGCGTTAGCTTGGTAAAATCGCTCAACTGATGGTTGGGAGCCAGCAGTGTACCATCTAAATCAGAGGCAACGATTTTCACGGAATCTTTAAGTGCAGGAATAGTCATTTAACCCTCATTGCAAAGTGCTTAACCAATATCAACACTAGCCAACGCTAGTATCGTTTGAACTACAATATCTCGACCCAGAAATTGTATGCCAAAATCATGCAAGAAAAGAGGGCAAAGCTCACTTACTTCTCTTCCTCTTTATTCGCTATCTTATGGCTCGCTTCTTCTTATGCAGTTGATGTGAGTACTAAACAAAGAACTGATTAATGGCATCCAGTGTTTGATTGCGGTATTTGTCTTGCTCAAACAACACTTCATGCCTTGAGCCTTCAATAACTTTAAATTGGCAATCCGGGTTGGTTTTCTTCAGCTTATTGATGAATTTCACCTGAGCATCGTTACTCACAATCTTCTCTTCACCAGCTTGAATCAGCAATAGAGGGATCTTGATTTGACGAGTCTGTTGGATTGACTGCTTGGCTGCCATTAACCCTTGCCATACCCAGCGAGTGCTAGCACCACCGACTTGCAGTGACGGGTTCTCTTCGTAAAGTCGGCGGAACCACTGATAACGAACCTTACTTTGGCTTAGGAGGTTATTCTCGAAAGGTTTCGAGTAATAGGCCTGCTGACCTGGCGCGTAAACCGGTTTGGCGTGATACGCGGTAAGCACTTGCCCAACAATCATCGCGATAAGCTTTAAGTACCACTCGGTGTTGATACCAAACATTGGGGCGCACAAGGTGACCTTATCAAATGGGTGATCTGGATGGGTTTGTAGATAGCGTGTCGCGATAGTGCTCCCCATTGAGTGGGCTAACAGATATCGCTTGGCATACTTGCTTAGGTCAAAGCTAGCAATCATGTCAGACATATCTGATGCATAATCATCGAACTCATGAATGTGACCAATGTCAGAGTCTGCTACCATACGTTCCGACTGGCCTTGACCTTGATGGTCAAATGAATAAACGTCATAGCCTTGTTGATAAAAATCATAAAAGATTTCTTGGTATTTTTGGCAGCATTCGATACGGCCATTGGAAATCACAATGGCTTTGCTGTGCTTCTCTGAGGTGAGGCTGCACCAGTACAGTTTCTTTTTACCAGACGATGTTAAATACCCCTCTTTTCTTTGTTGCCAAAGAGCGTTGATCGGGTGTTTAATCGCATGATCGAACTGAGGTTCTTGAGTGTAAGGGAAGGCGGCTTCGCTGTGGTTTTCCATGGGAAATTACCTGAACTGATGCGTGTGAGAGCTTTATTGCTACTAATGTTGTTAGATTAAAGAACTAGTAAGGAAATGCAAATGGATACTCATGTTTGGCTTGCTTATGTTGTCACAGCGATTTTGTTTAGCTTGGCTCCGGGCTCGGGTACCGTAAATTCAATCAGCAATGGGTTAAGCTATGGCACTCGAAAGTCATTGGCATCAATCGTCGGTTTACAGCTTGGTCTTGCGTTTCACATTATGCTGGTGGGTGCGGGTATTGGCGCGCTCGTTGCTAAGTCTGCGTTGGCGTTCACCATCATTAAATGGGTTGGTGTGGTTTACTTGGTTTGGTTAGGTATTCAAAAGTGGCGTGATAGCTCGAGCTTGGTGGCATCTGAAGAGAGCTCGACTCTGTCGAGTGGCAAACTGCTGAGAAACGCTGTGCTTATCAACCTAACTAACCCGAAATCCATCGTGTTTTTGGTGGCTCTGTTTCCTCAATTTATTGACCCTACACAACCTCAAGCACCGCAGTTATTCGTGCTAGGTGTGACGACAGTATTCATTGATAGCGTGGTTATGTTGGGTTACACCTCATTAGCGTCACAAATGGGACGTTTTATTCGCTCTGATCGCATAATGGGTAAGATAAATAAAATATTTGGTGGTATGTTCATGGGCTGCGGTGCTTTGCTAGCTGCCGCGAAAGCTTAGATTAAGCGACTGAGTTATAGTTAAACCAATCAGAGTTATCAAGAAATGACCGCTACATACGTTGCTCGACAACCTATCTTAAATCGCAAGAGGAATACACTCGGCTATGAGTTGTTATTTCGCGATGGAGAAAAGAATGCGTACCCAGCGCATATTGAGTCTAATCGAGCAACGTATCGTCTGATTGTTGAGAACTTCTTGTCTGTGGGTCTTAACCCTTCCATTCCATCCTCACGCTGTTTTATCAACTTCCCTTATCAAAGTTTGATTCGTCGACTGCCCTTAAGTTTGCCGAAAGATAAGGTGGTGGTAGAGATTCTGGAAACCTGTAAACCGACAGATGAATTGTTGGAAGCGGTTAAAGACCTTTACCAAGCGGGTTATATGATCGCCTTAGATGATTTTACTTCGACCCCAGAATGGGAACGTTTCCTTAAATACACGCATATCGTAAAGCTCGATATCATGCAGATGGGTTTGGATGAAGCGTGTGATTTAGTTAGGGCGCATCAAGGGAAGAAGTTTAGCTTTTTGGCGGAGCGTGTTGAGACCGAGCAAGAATTCCAGCAAGCCAAAGAGGCTGGTTTTAAGTTTTTTCAAGGCTATTTCTTCAATAAGCCGGAAATCATCAAGAGTAAATACATTAGCCCTGAGCAAGTGATTGCTATGGAGCTGTTCCAAGAAGTGTGTAAGCCCGATGTGGATTTTCAACGGGTCGAAAGCATTGTTGCGAAAGATGTGGCGCTCTCATACAAGCTGTTGCGGTTTGTGAATACTATGTCGCCGCGCCTTGAAGTGACCATCTCTTCTTTTCGTCAGGCTTTGGTGTATCTAGGGCAAGAGAAACTGAAAATGTTTGTCTCGTTAGCCGTAGCCTCTTATGTCTCTGATAAAAAGCCGAAAGAGCTGTATGGACTGTCCCTACAGCGTGCCCAGTTTTGTCAGCGTATGTCTCGCTATCAGGCATTTGAAGGGTATAGAGAGCAGGCCTTTATGATTGGCTTATTCTCTTTGTTAGATGCGCTGTTGGACTTGTCGTTAGAGAACTTAGTCGAGCAGTTGCCTCTGTGTAAAAGTATCAAGGTTGCTCTATTACGTAGGGAAGGCCCTTACGGTACTTTGCTTGCTCTTGAGGAGAGCTTTGAGCATGCGGATTGGCAGCAGATTGATGAGCACTGCGCTGATTTAGGGCTTAGCGTGGATCAGGTGAAAACTGAACTCATAGAAGCGCGTCGCTGGAGTCACACCGTGACCAACAAGCTGTAGTGTTGCTTTATTAAACTTTTATGACATTTAAAACGCACGCCTTGACGTGCGTTTTTTTATAGCTAATATATGCGCATATCCATATATGAGTATGTAGTTATGCTTCCTCACCAATTTTTTAAATTACTGTCTGACGAAACGCGAGTGCGTTGCTTAATGTTGATTGTGCGCCAAGAGTGCCTTTCAGTTGGTGAGTTGACTCAGGCATTACAAGAAAGTCAGCCAAAGGTATCACGCCACCTTGCGCAGTTGCGTTCAAACGGCATTTTGACTGACGTTCGCCAAGGGCAATGGGTGTTCTATCGCCTTGCCAATGATTTACCAGGTTGGATGCTAAAGTTAATTGATGACCTTATCGCATCGAACTGTTTGAAAACTGAATACCAACAAGATATTGAGCGCCTAGAAGCGATGACTTCACGCCCTCAATGTTGCGTTTAATAGAATATTTTTAGATTCACCACTAACTGAGAAACATTAAAATGACAGTCAAAGTAGGTATTAATGGTTTTGGCCGTATCGGCCGTCTAGCACTTCGCGCAGCTTTCGATTGGGAAGAGCTAGAGTTTGTACAGATTAACGATGTAGCTGGCGATACAGCAACGCTTGCACACCTTCTAGAGTTCGATTCAGTTCAAGGTCGTTGGAACCATGAAGTAATAACTGAAGGCGACGAGATGATCATCAATGGTCAACGTATCAAAACCACTAAAGAGCGTGACATCGACGCGATCGATTGGTCTGGTTGTGATGTGGTTATCGAAGCGACAGGTGTTCACCGTAAGACATCTTTCCTAAACAAATACCTAGAGCAGGGCGTGAAGCGTGTTGTGGTTTCTGCGCCTGTTAAAGAAGAAGGCATCGCAAACATCGTTGTTGGTGTTAACGACAACATCTTCGACCCAGCAGTACATAAGATCGTGACTGCAGCGTCTTGTACCACTAACTGCATCGCTCCAGTGGTTAAGGTAATCAACGAGAAGCTAGGTATCGAGAACGCGTCATTCACAACGATTCACGATCTAACCAACACGCAGACTATCCTAGATGCGCCACACAAAGACTTACGTCGTGCACGTGCATGTGGCATGAGCTTAATCCCTACCACGACAGGTTCTGCTAAGGCGATTGTTGAGATCTTCCCTGAGCTAGAAAACCGCATCAACGGCCACGCGGTTCGTGTACCACTTGCGAACGCGTCTCTGACTGACATCATCTTCGAAGTGAAGCAAGACACGACGGCAGAAGAAGTGAACGCGATGCTGAAAGAAGCATCTGCGAACGAGCTAAAAGGCATCCTTGGCTTTGAAGAACGCCCACTTGTGTCTATCGACTACAAAGGCGACCAACGCTCTACAATCGTAGATGCACTCTCTACCATGCTGGTTGGTAAGCGTATGGTTAAGATCTACGCTTGGTACGACAATGAAATGGGTTACGCGACACGTACCGCAGAGTTAGTACGTACTGTCGGCTTAGCATAAACCTGAGCACTTAGGAGACAACACTATGACACATCCAACATGGCAACTAGACCTTGAGCAAGGCGCTCTGATTCTGACTCCATGCCCAGGTACTAAAGAGGCTGATCTTGATGCATCTCTGGCACAACTGAAAGAGCAGGGCGTTAAAGCTATCGTGACTGCGCTAGATGATGCAGAGCTTGCAAGCAAAGACGTGGCAGCACTTGGCGAGAAAACACGTGCGCTAGGCATGCAGTGGTTTCAAATCGAAATCGAAGACGATTGTGCTCCAGGTGCTGACTTTGCGGCGAAATGGTCTGCAGTAAGCCCAGAGCTACACAAAATCGTTGATAGTGGCGCTAAGGTAGCAATGCACTGCATGGGCGGCTCAGGTCGTACCGGTTTATTTGCGGCTCATCTGCTTTTAGAAAAAGGCTGGGACCTCGACAAGATCGTTCAAGAAGTTCAAGCACTGCGTCCAGGTGCTTTCACTAAACCTATCCAGGTTGAGTACATCAATGGCGTAGCGAATAGCTAATAGTCATCGGTGTTAGACAAGGAGCTTTTGGTATCTGGAGTGTTAAGCTTATCGTGATCCAAAAGCTCTTTTTGTTTTGATTGCAGAGATAGCATTATGTTTTCAAATCTAAGTAAGAGCGTTCGCCAATACATGTTGGTGACTTTCAACTACTGGAACTTCACCATTACTGATGGTGCACTTCGTATGCTGGTGGTCCTGTATTTCTACGACCTTGGTTACAGCTCGTTAGAGATCGCCTCACTGTTCCTCTTCTATGAATTCTTTGGCGTGGTGACGAACCTAATCGGTGGTTGGTTGGGGGCGCGTCTTGGCCTCAATAAGACCATGAACATTGGCCTCGGGATGCAAGTCTTCGCCTTGGGGATGCTCGCCTTGCCATCGGCCATGTTGACGATTCCTTGGGTAATGGCGGCGCAGGCGCTGTCAGGTATTGCTAAAGATCTTAATAAGATGAGTGCCAAGAGTTCAATCAAGACATTGGTGCCGGATGAGCAGCAAGGTGCTTTGTATAAGTGGATTGCGATTCTGACTGGGTCTAAGAATGCGCTCAAGGGGGCAGGCTTCTTTATTGGTGGTTTGCTGCTTTCAACAATTGGCTTCCAATACGCAGTGCTTGCGATGGCTGCTGTGTTGACCTTGGTCTTCATTGGCAGCGTGCTGAGCTTAGAAGCGGACATGGGTAAGGCGAAGACCAAGCCTAAGTTCAAACAGATCTTCTCTAAATCTGAATCCATCAACATCTTGTCTGCGGCGCGTATGTTCCTGTTTGGTGCTCGTGACGTGTGGTTTGTGATTGCTCTGCCAATCTATCTGGGCAGCGTATTTGGTTGGGACCACTCATGGGTGGGTGGCTTCCTAGCGGCTTGGACCATCGCTTACGGCTTCGTACAGGGCATTGCACCTAAGATTACGGGTAAGGCGCAAGGCAAGGTTCCAGATGGTCACGCAGCGTTATTATGGGCGGGTGCTCTGGCTGTCGTTACTGGCGGTATCGCTTATGCAGTACAGATAGGTTGGCAACCAGAGTTAGTGATCATTGGTGGTTTGATGGTGTTTGGTGCCATCTTCGCGGTGAACTCATCGCTTCACTCATACCTGATTGTGAGTTATGCGAAAGGCGATGGGGTATCGCTTGATGTTGGCTTCTACTACATGGCGAATGCAATGGGTCGCTTGATTGGCACAATCTTGTCAGGCTTAGTATTCCAAATGGGCGGCTTGTCTGCGTGTTTGTGGGTATCGTTCGCATTCTTAGCAATCACGACGGTGATCTCTCTGCGTTTACCTAAGGTGCCGCAAACATCTGCCGCATAGGCCTCATTCGTAAGGGCGAAAGTTGCAACAGCTCATTCGTATAAGATTAATTCGCGATATGCTTCTCCTTTAACAATAAGCTGACTTGGTATTTATTCCGGTCAGCTTTTTTATTGCTATAGTAGAATGATTGAATATTAATCAGGCATTTACATGAAGCAGCGAATTCTCTTTTTTGATTTAGCACGATGTGTCGCGGCCGTAGCGGTTATCGCGATTCATGTTTTGGCGCCTTATCGCAACGAACTAGGAACGATTCCTTTCGGCGAATGGTTAACAGCAATCACCGTCAATGGCTTCAGCCGCTGGGCGGTGCCTGTCTTTATATTGATAACCGGCGCCTTGATGCTAAGCGATCAGCGCCCATTTGATGCTAAGTACTACCTCAAGCGACGCCTAGGTAAGGTATTGATACCTTTCATCGTCTGGTCGCTTTTCTATACCTACCTATCTGGTTGGTCTGCGATGGGTTTTGATGCCGATGTCAGTTGGGATGTGCTGCTTAATAGCTATCACCACTACACCTACTATCACTTAGGTTTCTTCTACTACTTCATTCCACTCTATTTTGTGATTCCGTTCTTACAGATCATGGTGAGAAAGTATGGTGATAAGGCAGTTTATAGCTTCACTGCGGTGTGGTTGTTTACCTCGTTATTGTTCTTACTCAGAATCGATGGTCCTTGGAGCCATGAGCTGTGGCTTTACACTGGCTACTTGCCACTGGGTTATCTGCTGTACAAGAAAGTCCCACTCAACAAGTTTACCGTTAGCGTGAGTACTGGGCTCGGCGTGTTGGCACTGTTGACCACCGTTTATATGGTGGTTGATGCGAGCTTAGGCGCAGAAGAATACACGGTTGGTCGTTGGTTTTCTTACAAAACGCTGAATACTGTATTAGCTGCGAGCATGGTGTTCATGTTGTGTCGCTACTTTGGAGAAGGATTGTCAGATAAAGGCAATCAAGTGGTTGGCTTCATCAGTAAACACAGTTTGGGTATCTACTTACTGCATCCAATCTTTTTATGGCCAATGAAAGAGTTTGGTTGGTACCAAGGTCACCCAGCTTGGGTTATTCCATTATGGATAGTGATCAGCGGAGCAGGTGCACTGTGGATGAGCTGGATAGTTTCTAAGTCAGAAAAGACACGTTGGCTATTGCCTTAGCGATACGCCAAGGCATTGCGATATTGGTTTATTGTGGAATGTCGATGAGGAAGGGTTGAAGCGCTAGGGTTAGCGCTTCAATGCAAAGTGTAAGAACTTATCACCTTGGTAAGTTAAGGTCCCTTTGTCACCCGGGTTAAGAGCGTGGAAGTAGTGAATGCCGACTTGGAACTCACGTTTCGGACCAACCACACCGCGTTGAACGTAAATCCAATACTCTTGGTCTTCTTGGCCTGGCTCTGCATCAGGAAGGTCGATAGATTGTTTATCTAATACCGTGACGTTCACTTTCTTTTCTGGTGCGTTCTCGCCTTGCATATGCTTTCGATAAAAAACAAGAAATCCCCAGGCCGCGAGACCTGCGAGTGCAAAGATGGCAAAAAAGAGTGAGTTAGGCATATAACCTCCATGTAGTCGTAATGGTTATTCTAGTCTTTCGGGCAATAGGGATATGTGTTTAAAGCCGCTATTCGTGAACTGCTGTAAGCAAAGCTGATTATTTTTCGGCAGATATCACATTTAATGGCCAGTTTGGGATAAAGCACTGTTATTTATTGTCTCTTTCTCTCGTAAATAGCAGTGATTTCGTATAAGAATAAGGAAATGCTCGACTAGAATTATAGTGTGGAGTGGGAGGGCCAAGATGACCGATATTGAAAAAGTGGTGACAAGAACTCGCAATATAGAGAAATTATTGAGACTTCAATATCACGCTGAAGGCGAAGGATTGCATGAGCTCGTAACAAGCTGTGAAGAAAGGCTACCGCACGATATGGTAAGCAAGCTGCGTTATATCGCGACGTGTCGTAATAAAGTAGTGAACGAACATGATGCCAAGTTGGAAGATCAACATAAGTTCATCATGATGTGTAACGACTGCGAGAAGGAACTGACTCCACGTAGTGGTCGTTTTATCTGGCGAGTTGCGATTTTGCTGATGATGGCAATGACTTTGGCTGCCGCGGGTTTCTACTATGCGAACTGGGATGTGTTAACGCTACATCTGTTTTCGAAGTGAAAAAATTGAACAAAAAAAGGGACGCTCATGGCGTCCCTTTTTTTATCTGTAACTTGCTTAGTACATCATCGGTAGTGTCATTAGACCAACAACTACCGCGATCATTACAAGTCCTTGTCTTTGCGAAGATGAAATCATAACACTACTCCTAAATTTGGTTGTCTCTCGCTATGTTTTAAAGAATAGCACTACTTATAGCTTTAGATCAAGAATTACTTTCGAAAGCCCCAAAAGTAGTAGAAAAGTATTGGTATATGGCTTTTTTTGGAGTGTTTAAGTGTGGTTTTCGGTGTGTTCTTATTTTGTTCGTTGTGATTTATGTTTGTTCTAGGTTGGTTTAAGGTATTGTTTTGTAATGGGTGTTTTGTGTAATTTATATTGTTAATGGTTGTTAAATTGTATTAATGGGGCTTGGTGCTTTGTGGGTGGGAGTTTGGTGGTTTTTAAGGTTTTTGCTTTGGTTTTTGTTGTGGTTTTTACATGG
This sequence comes from Vibrio sp. Isolate22, assembly GCF_022398115.1. Taxonomy (NCBI): domain Bacteria; kingdom Pseudomonadati; phylum Pseudomonadota; class Gammaproteobacteria; order Vibrionales; family Vibrionaceae; genus Vibrio; species Vibrio sp. Isolate22. Next base: position 30,738 of record NZ_JAKEUW010000031.1, read on the forward strand.
GGCTTTAAAAAAACTGACAAAACTCGCCATTTGGAAAGTAACTTCCCCACTTTACAAGTCTAGGTTGGAATGACGTTTTTATTTTCCAGTTAATCTATATTTTTTATACCTAAGTGTCTGTTAATAAATGATTTGTCTGTGAATTATTTTACTTTTTAAAGTCGATAATGGGCGTTTTTTAGGGGCGAAGAAGGAAATCTTAAGAGAATAACTAGGTGAAAATGGGATCTGGCTTCTCTAAGCGAAGTTTAAGAGGGTTTTATAATGATTTGCTGCAGTTTTAAACGAATCACCATTCTCGAATCGTTAATTGCGACGACTTCAATCTAAAGGTGTTCTTTTTAGTGGAAGCGTAATCAAGATCCAATTTTGAGGGGCTGAGGCTTTACATCAATATTCGTGTGCCTAGACTGGCGACGATTTAAAGCAATAGGGCAAGTGGTATGTGGAGTTGGTTAGCGGTTTCCTTATCTGGTATCGGAGCAGTAGCAGGAACGAAACAAGGACATATCGGTCAGGCCTTATCGTATAAGGTATTTACCTTTGTATTATTAGCAATCATTGCTTTAACTCAGTCTGTTGTTGCTGACTATACGTATTGGGTCGTTGCTGGCCTGGCGATCTCGGCGATCGCAGATGTATTTCACACCCTCACTCAAAAACGTCCCCTATATTTTGTTTGCTTTCTGCTAGCTCAACTCTGTTATAGCAAAGCCTTTTGGTTGCAGTTGTCTGGAGAAATGGTCTGGTGGTTGTTCGCCTTACTCTTAGCTGCTTGTGTGGTGGCTTTCTTCTTGCTGCTACCACGTTTAGATAAACTTGTTTTTCCTGTTGTGATTATGGGGATTGTGCTTATTCAGTTAACTTGGGCTTCTGGTGAGGTTTGGTTGCTTGACCCTAAGTTATCGCACGCCATTGGATTTGCAGGTTGTAGCGTATTGCTGCTCTCGGCACTGGCGTATGCACTTAACTGTTACCGCAGCCCGATCAAAAGTGCTTACTTTTGGGTAACGGGCAGCTACTTTCTCGCCCATGCGCTTATCGTCGCCTCTCTGACCATTTAGGGTAGAGCGTCTCCAAGCCTGAGCTATATCAAGGCAGCTTTACTCAAACTCGGTACTCTACGTGTAATTCATTAAACATGAGATTGAGTTATGACTACCGAAATTCACGCACACAACGTATTAAACCTGCTTAGTGAAAAGCCTCTGACTCGAGAAGAGCTGACACAAGAACTGGCTCAGATGTATGGCACTGAAGCTCGTTTCCATACTTGTAAGCTAAATGGTCTCGACCTGGATGGCTTGCTGAAATTTTTCCTGAAGATGGAAAAGGTTGTGCTTGTTGATGACAAGCTGTGCACGAATCGCGAGCGTGTGTGTAATCACTAATCTTGAGTGATTTGAGAGTGGATGCATTTGTGGTATCCGCTCTTTCTATTCTTGCCTGTTTGTTCTCGTTAACGTGCTGCAATGACATAAGTTAGTCTGCTGATGACTGCGTTCGAAAATCAATGTTGAGGCTGCTATACTCCGCGCACCTTCGCTTTTCGAGACAAACTTATGGAAATCTTATCTGCAGCAACCATGCTGTTTCTTATCATGGACCCGCTTGGCAACCTGCCAATCGTGCTCTCTATCCTTAAGCATATCGATCCGAAGCGTCGCCGTATTGTTCTGATTCGTGAGCTGATGTTCGCACTGGTTATCTTGCTGTTGTTCTTGTTTGCGGGTCAAAGCATTATGAACTTCCTGCACGTACAGCCTGAAACCCTGAGCATCTCTGGCGGTATCATTCTATTTATCATCGCGATTAAGATGATTTTCCCGAGCGCTGGCAGCATTACAGGGCTAGCGGCAGGTGAGGAGCCGTTTATCGTGCCGATGGCGATCCCTATGATTGCTGGTCCATCTGTCATTGCTGCATTGATTCTTCTTGCGACACAACATCCAGACAACATGCTTGAGCTTTCAGCTGCTGTAATGCTGGCGTGGGGCGCTACCTTCTTTATCCTGATGTTTAATGGCTTCTTCTTGCGTGTATTGGGTGAGAGAGGGCTGAAAGCGATTGAACGCCTGATGGGCTTATTGCTTGTTATGCTATCGACACAGATGTTCTTAGACGGTGTGAAAGGCTACATGGCTTAGTGTTGCTACCATCATTCAATAAAAAACGCCGCTCAACTGAGCGGCGTTTTGGTATCTGTTCTTGGTAAAAGCTTTCGATTACATCATGTACTTACGACGGATATCGAGTAGGGCGAAGATTCCAAAAATCAGAATGGACCATTTTTCCCAACGCGTCATTTCGATTTTATCGCCGAACGCACCGATAAAGATAAGCATCTGTAAGCCGTGCATAAAGAACAAGAACGCTGTCATGATGTAAAGCGCAATTGCGGCATTACCAGGGAACGGATGGAAAATGTTGACGATCAACACAAACCATACAAAGGCGATAGCGGCTTTGGCTAATGGAAGCAAGATATTCATTCAATCATTCCTATTCTTCAGTGATTCGGTTGAACAGTCGGTAGCTCGACTGGCCAGTTGTCTTATCGCGGTGCAGCTCCCAGTTTTCTGGCATCGCTTCTAGCTTGAGTTCTTTCTCTGTTTCGACGTAAATAATCGCGTCGTCTGCAAGCCAGCCATTACTCTCAAGTAGCTGTACCGTTTCTGCTAACAAGCCTTTACGAAATGGTGGATCAAGGAATACCACATCGTAAGGCGTTCCTGGCTTCTTGAGGAAAGAGATAGCATCAGTATTTACCACATTGATGTTGTCTGCTTTGAGCTCTTTAGCATTATCTGAAAGCTGCTTAGCGGCCTTTTGATTCATTTCGAGCAGTGTCACCATTTTTGCTTGGCGAGAAGCTGCTTCAAAACCTAAACCACCAGAACCTGCAAATACGTCTAAGCAGGTCGAATTTGGGATATCTTGTGCGACCCAGTTAAAGAGCGTCTCTTTTACTCGGTCAATGGTTGGGCGTAAGCCTTCTAAATCATGAACGGGCAGCTTTCTACCTCTCCATGAACCACTAATAATTCGAACAAAGCCACCGGAAGGCTTTTTTTGTGATGTGTTTTGCTGGCGACGTCTTACCATAGATTTTTTGACCGCTAATAAAGTGATACTATACCGAGCCCAATTTAAGTTGGTTCGAGTATTAAATAAATTTGCAATGACAAAGTGTATCAAGCTAAAAGCAAACTTATCACTGCTTTGTCATTTTTCTTTACTATTCGTTTGTACAAGCTTTTATTGTATAACAATAGCAAAGAGTCGACGTGCATTAAGCCAATACAGCTAATTAGTAGATCTAGGAAACTCCTCTGATGACGGAAAAAAAGAAGCGCGGATTATTATCGTGGCTTGGTTTTGGTGAAGAAGAACAAAGCCCAAAAACTCAGAATGAAGCGAACGTAGAAAACGTTGAAGATCAAACTGAAGTTGAATCACAAGTCGAGGCTGAACCAGTCGCGCCTGAAGCGGAAGCCGCTCAGTCAGTAGAATCTCAGCCTGATGAGTCAGAGCAAACTCTGGAAGAGGCTCAAGATGAGCAGCAACCTGTCGCAGCAGAAGCAGAACAGGAACAAGAAGTTACTCCTCAAGCTCAGGTTGAAGAAGTACAAGAGAAGCCAACAGAAAGTTTCTTTGCTCGCCTTAAGCGTAGCCTAAGCCGTACTAAAGCAAATATTGGTGCAGGCTTCTTTGGTTTGTTCAAAGGCAAGAAAATCGATGATGATCTGTTCGAAGAGCTAGAAGAGCAGCTGCTGATCGCGGATGTGGGTATGAACACCACAGTGAAGATCATTGAAAACCTGACAGAAAAAGCATCTCGCAATGACTTAAATGACGGTGAAGCGCTTTATGGTCTGCTGAAAGAAGAGATGGCAGAGATCTTAAGCCAAGTGGAACAGCCATTAGTGGTTGATACCACGAAAACGCCTTACGTTATCTTAATGGTTGGTGTGAATGGTGTTGGTAAGACAACGACTATCGGTAAGCTAGCGAAACAATTCCAAAATGAAGGCAAGAAAGTGATGCTAGCGGCGGGTGATACCTTCCGCGCAGCAGCTGTTGAGCAACTTCAGGTTTGGGGCCAGCGTAACGATGTGTCAGTTATCGCTCAACACACGGGCGCAGACAGCGCATCTGTTATCTACGATGCGATTGAAGCAGCGAAAGCTCGTGGTGTGGATGTTGTGATTGCCGATACCGCGGGCCGTTTGCAGAATAAGAGCAACCTGATGGAAGAGCTACGCAAGATTGTTCGTGTAATGAAGAAGATTGATGATTCTGCACCGCACGAAATCATGCTAACACTTGATGCTGGTACAGGTCAGAATGCTATCAGCCAGGCGAAACTGTTCAGCGAAGTTGCACCAGTAACCGGTATTACGCTAACTAAGTTAGACGGTACCGCGAAAGGTGGTGTGATTTTCTCAATTGCAGACCAGTTCCAGATTCCAATTCGTTACATTGGTGTTGGTGAAGGTATTGATGATCTGCGTCCATTTGAGTCAAAAGACTTCATTGAAGCTCTATTTAGCCGCGAAGAGTAACGCGAGTAGCAAAGTGGTTTATCCTTAACCTGCTATCGTTTTAAATTTGATATTAGTGATCGTAAGAGGAATTTTCGGTGATCAAATTTCAGCAAGTGAGCAAAGCCTACCGAGGTGGACGCCAAGCACTCCAAAAAGTGGACTTCCATCTCAAGCGTGGAGAGATGGCATTTTTAGGCGGGCATTCCGGTGCAGGTAAAAGTACCTTGCTGAAGTTGATTTGCGCGATTGAGCGTCCGACTGACGGGCGTGTTTGGTTCAACGATCACGATATCACTCGTATTCCTGCTAAAGACATCCCATTCTTACGTCGTAATATTGGGATTGTCTTTCAAGACCATCGTCTGCTGATGGATCGCTCTATCTTCGATAACGTTGCTCTGCCTATGCGTATCGAATCTATTTCTGAAAATGAAATAAAACGTCGAGTCAGTGCTGCGTTGGATAAAACTGGCTTACTAGACAAAGCGCGTTGTTTGCCAAGCCAGCTTTCTGGCGGTGAACAGCAACGTGTGGGCATTGCCCGTGCTGTGGTCAACCGTCCAACTCTGCTGCTTGCGGATGAGCCGACGGGGAACCTAGACCCAGAGTTATCTAACCGCGTGTTGCGACTGTTTGAAGAGTTTAACCGTGCTGGTGTGACGATCATCCTAGCAACGCACGATATCGGGTTAGTGAATACTCGCCCTCAATACCGTCATCTTGAATTAAACCAAGGCTTTTTGAGTGAGGTTGAAGACTATGGCCGCTAATAAGCGCATCAAAAAACCTCAATCTAATCGTGCTGCAAACCGCACTTCAAGTGACGGCTTCTTCGTGGTGCATTGGAAGCAAGCTAAGTCATCGTTCTCACAAATGTGGCAACGTCCACTGGGCAACTTACTGACGCTTGCGGTTATCTCTATGGCTTTAGCAATGCCTGCGTGTTTGTACTTACTAGGTAAAAACGTAGGTGAAGTGGCAAAAGATGTCACCAGCCCGTCACAAATTAGTGCTTATGTAGAGGATGGTATTCCCGAGCCTCGAGTCATGGTGCTTAAAGATGAAATCGAGAGTTGGGATCAAGTTGAGCTGGTGGAGTATATTTCACCTCAACAAGGGCTTGCTGACCTTAGCCAGTATTCTGGCTTTGATGATGCCCTAACTATTCTCGACGACTATTCACTGCCAGGCGTGCTGGTGATAACACCAAGCGTACAAAGCGATGCTCAAATCAAAGCGTTGGCAGGCCAAGTTAAAAAACAAGAATTAGTGACTGATGTTCGTTTAGACGAAGATTGGTTAGCAAGATTAGACGCGATTAAAGCGCTAGCCGCTGTCATTGTGATTACCTTAACGGTATTGATGTTAGGCGCTGTGTTTTTGATTATCGGCAACACACTGCGATTTAATGTGTTGGCGCATAAAGAAGAGATTCAAACCATGAAGCTGATTGGTGCCACCGACAGCTACATTCTTCGACCATATCTATATTCTGGTATGTGGTTCGGTGTATTAGGTTCGGTTAGCGCGTGGGTAATGACGGCATTAATTACCGTATTACTGAACAGCGCTGTGGATGACTTGGCTCAGCTTTACGACAGCCACTTCCGTTTAATTGGCCTAAGCTGGGATGAATCTTTACTGCTTTTGATCGTTGGAACCCTGCTGGGTAGTGTGGCTGCGAAGCTTTCTGCACAGCGTCACCTAAAAGAAATTGAACCAGTTTAGGTGAATAGAGTCATATTTAGACGAAAAATAGGCACTTCTTAACCAGTTTTTGCCTTGTATAGACGAATTGATTATGCATAATTACTTCCCCCTTCTTGAAACCTGTTCATTTTAGGTTCAAGATTGTCGGGTTTTAATAGATGTACTACTCCAGATCAGAGATTGATGAGGAACCGAATGGCAAACCAAGCGTATCAAATGGCTTTAGTCACACAAGATAGTTTAGACAGCTATATCCGCTCAGCGAACAGCTACCCAATGCTGACGCCTGAAGAGGAACGTGGACTTGCAGAGCGATTACATTACAAAGGTGAGATCGACGCAGCGAAAGGCTTGATCCTTTCACACCTACGATTCGTGGTGCACGTTGCAAGAGGTTACTCTGGCTACGGGCTACCTATGGCTGATCTCGTTCAAGAAGGTAACATCGGTCTAATGAAAGCCGTTAAGCGCTTCAACCCAGAGGTTGGCGTTCGATTGGTTTCTTTTGCGGTTCACTGGATTAAAGCTGAGATTCATGAGTACGTTCTGCGTAACTGGCGTATCGTTAAGATTGCGACAACTAAGGCACAGCGCAAACTGTTCTTTAACCTTCGTAAATCTAAAAAGCGTTTAGGTTGGTTTAACAACGGTGAAGTTGAGACAGTAGCTCGTGAACTGGGTGTTGAGCCTTCTGAAGTTCGTGAGATGGAATCTCGCTTAGCGGCACAAGACGCAACGTTTGAAGCACCAATGGATGACGATGACGGCGGCTCTGCTTACACAGCTCCGGTTTACTACCTAGAAGATAAAGCGTCAGACGTTGCTGAAACGGTTGAAGCATCTAACTGGGAGTCTCACACCAATAATCGTTTAGGCCTAGCACTAGCAAGCCTAGATGAGCGTAGCCAACACATTGTTCGCTCTCGTTGGTTAGACGACAATAAAGCAACACTGCAAGACTTAGCGGATACCTACAGTATCTCTGCAGAACGTGTTCGCCAGTTAGAAAAGAATGCGATGAAGAAATTGAAACAAGCCGTTGGCGATTTCTAACAGCACTTAGTTTCTAAATAGTAGCTAGCAAAAAACTGTGTCTCGTCCTAAAATACGTTGACAGTTTTTTACTAAGCCAACAGCGCCAGCTGTTGGCTTTTTTCATGCACCTCATTTGGAGTTTTCATCATGAGACTGAGGTGCGGCCTCATATTGTTATAGATATTGATAGACTCTTTTACTAGTCGTTTGAGCTCCTCAAGATTCTTGCACCTATCAAGTCAGAACTCTTGTTTCAGGATCCCATTTATTCTTTCTGCTAAGGCATTTTGGTAGCAGTCATAACCATCTGTCATCGAAGGTATTATGCCGCTAGTTTTCAATTTATCTTGATATACACCTGAGCAATACTGCAGACCACGATCCGAATGATGGATACAAGAACGATGATATTGACGCCCTTTGATCGCCATATTTAGCGCTTTCACGACATCCGTCGCTTTCATTTCATTACTCAGCTCATAGCCCATTATTTTCCGGCTAAACGCATCCGTAACCAATGATAGGTAGTGAACTCCTTCATCAGATTGAACATAGGTTATGTCGCTCACCAACACACTCTCTGGATTACATGGCTTGTAGTCCTTTAATAAGTTCGGGTGTTTCTTCATCCAATGCCGACTATTGGTCGTTTTTGTAAAACTACGCTTAGGTCTTACCAACAATCGCTCAGCGCGTAAGTAGTTGAAAAGCGCATCTCGGCCTAACTTGATACCTTGCTCTTGTAGTCTGGGCTTAATTAAAAAATAGAGCTTCCTCGTACCAACCCGAGGCATATAACGCCTAATATCCAACACCATTTTTTAATCGGTTTAAGCTCTAACCGACGGTGATGAGCTCGCTTTTCTCGTTGATAAACACTCTGCCTTGTTATGCCGCAAAGCCTACATACTCGAACTAAACTTATTCCTTCCTGTTTTTGAAGGCTTCTTGCTCCTTGGCTAGATACTTTTTTCTCAGACTGGTTCCGTGCTCAGCATCAAGAATATCAACCACTCTATTTAAGAAGAGGTTCTTGATTTTTTCGTCTTCCAGCTCTTTCTCAAGACGTTTTATTTTCTGTGCAGGTGATTCTTTGGGCTTAGGTGATTGGCTCATGACATTCATCCTTGGATTTTGCGCCCAATTCATCTTACCGTGCTTTCGAAGCCAGGTTAAAACGGTTGAACGGCCTTGGATACCATAAATGGTTTGGGCTTGTTTATAGGTCATATCGCCTCTTTCTACAGCGGCGACGACCTGTAATTTAAAGCCTAGTGTGTAATCACGCTGAGTGCGCTTAACGTAGGTATTATTTGAAGTAGTCATAATTCGTCCTCAATGTGTAAACACATTTCAGGACGAGACACTGAATTTTGAAAAGGCCGAGATCGAGAGATCTCGGCCTTTTTGTTTTGGATCGAATTCTCAACTTTTGCGATCGTAATTTGCAAAATGATTTTGTGGATAACTCTGTGACAAGTTTATTCGTCAGCTGTCTAAAAGCAGGGTGTAGTAAGGCTTTGAGCGTGTTTTTTGAGTGGGGATATGTTTTAGTTAACCCACAGTTAGATCAGGATCATCACTACATGTTGTGGATCTATTTTTCCAAAGGCACTTTATTCACGCAATTCACAGATTTATCCACAAATGGTGTAAAAGTGATCGCTGGTGGATAACCTTATTAAGTGGATGTGATTGTTAGCCTTGGGATAGGTTACAATGGCAGCAAAGTAAATCAGTATAAAAAGAGAAAGTCATGGACCAGTTTAAACATATCGACGTGCAAGGTGCTCAGGCCCTTATTGAACAAGGCCAAGCTCGACTTGTTGATATCCGCGACCCGCAATCTTTCGCGGTTGCTCACTCAAAAACCGCTTATCACCTAACAAACGACACTATGGTCTCGTTTATGGATGAGGTGGAGTTTGAACGACCTATCTTGGTAATGTGTTACCACGGGATTAGTAGCCAAGGTGCGGCACAATATTTAGTGAACCAAGGCTTTGAAGAGGTATATAGTGTTGATGGTGGCTTCGAAGCATGGCACCGTGCTGAACTTCCTGTGATTGCTGGCTAATGACCTTTATCGCTTAAACATCTCTCATAGCATGAATAGGAAATAACAATGATTAGACTGATGGTGTTAGACAATCCACGTCTTGCTCAAGCATTTATTGATTACATGGCCTCTCGCCAGATCCCTATTCAGATGTCACCTGAGGGAGAAGGGCGCTTTGCTCTTTGGCTACTTGATGGCCAGTTTCAAGTTGAAACTGAAGCGGAGCTCAACCGCTTCTTGTCGGAACCCAATCATAAACGCTACCAAGCGGCCTCTTGGGATATGGCAGAGACCAGAAAGAGTCATTTCCATTATCACACGCCTAGTTTCATGGGGATGATAAAAGCCAAGGCTGGCCCTGTGACACTCAGCATCATGTTGGTGTGTGTGGTGATTTTTGCACTGCAGCAGATCGGTTTTGGCCAAGCGATTTTTAATGCGTTGCACTTCCCTGCGGTGGACGGACAGCAGTGGCAATTGTGGCGTTGGTTGAGCCATGCCGTGCTTCATTTCTCGGTTATACACATCGCTTTCAATATCTTGTGGTGGTGGCAACTGGGTGGCGATATTGAGAAAAAGTTAGGCGGTCTTAAGTTGCTTCAGATCTTTGCTGTCTCTTCTGCGTTGTCAGGAGCAGGGCAATACTGGGTTGAAGGAGCCAACTTCGGTGGCTTATCTGGCGTTGTGTATGCTTTGGTTGGTTACCTATGGGTGGTTGGTACTAAAGCGCCACAGCTTGGTTTGGGTATCCCAAGACAAATCGTCGGCTTTATGCTGGTGTGGTTGGTACTCGGGTACATGCAGCCGTTTATGGCGATTGCCAATACTGCTCACTTAGCAGGCCTAGTTGCGGGTGTGATTATCGGCTTCGTTGATTCAATGAAAGCGCCGAAATCGGCAAGAAGTTAGTTCCTAGCATCGATAGAAACAAAAAAGCGGCCAAATGAGCCGCTTTTTTTAGATTCGTTTTATGCCCGCTGTTACTGATAGAGGTATTTGGTAAACAGTAAATCCGCAATCAGGGTTTTGCCCGTCTCTGGAAGTAAAATCTTGTTGAGGTGCTCAACTAGCGTCTTTCTTAAATCTTCACGACCGGACAGTGACTTAATCGTCTCTTCGTTTTGTTTGCCCAATAGCTCGATGACTGCATCACGAATCAATGGTTGGTGATGCTCGATGGTTGCTAAATCTTTGCTATTTGCCACCATGATATCGAGACGAACCTGAATGTAGCCCAACTTTTTACCTTTAGTGTAAAAGTTGGTGGTTAGGTCTGGTTCTAGCGTGAAGTAGGCTAGCTTAGGTTCCGATTCCTCTTCTGCGAAACTTGATGCTGAAAAGAGTAGAGTAATCGCAAGAAATATTTGGGCTACATAACGTTTGTGCATATTTGTGACTTTTCTTTAGTTTATTCGCGATATTCGAAACGCATTAGTCTTGTTACAATGAGCGGTCTAAATCTAAATACGTTTACAATTCGAAGAACGCTTTAATTTTGTTCGAAAGTTGAAGCTTTATTGTACGTGTAAAGTCACCTATTGAATACTAGTATGAATCAGCCAATATCGCTGTATCTTAATTCGTTAATGAATGTAGATTGGCAAAGTACAGAAACATTTGATTTTCCTAATGAAACCACCAAAGAGTGGCTTATGGAGCAAGGTTCTCTTTCCCGCAAGTTGGGCAAGAGCTGTCAGCACCTGTCTGTTGAGTTGCTTCATAATCAAGTTGTAGAACGCTCAAGGCTACAACAAGACGAGGAACATCTTTTATCATCGTTTGATTGCTTACTGCGTAAAGTGATTTTAAAGGGTGATGGCGAACCGTGGGTGTTAGGTCGAACCTTGATTCCCCGAGTTACGCTAGAAGATCAGCACTCAGACCTTTCTCAACAAGGTAATGTCCCGTTAGGGTTGACCGTTTTTAGTGCGGAGAACGTCGAGCGAGACGCACTGCAAGTCGGTTGGGTTATCGCTGGCGACGAACGATTACTCGCACGCCGCTCTCGACTATGGATGAACCATAAACCGATGCTTGTAGCAGAACTGTTTTTACCAACATCACCCATTTACTCTAAGGAGAGTGTGTAAATGCTTGCCACCAAAGCGAAAGCGTACTGGCAATTAACGCGAATGAATCGCCCGATTGGTACTTTGTTACTCCTGTGGCCTACGTTATGGTCGTTGATTATCGCCGCACAAGGTATGCCAGACTTGGATGTCTTGGTCGTCTTTGTATTAGGTGTAGTACTGATGCGTTCAGCAGGCTGCGTGATTAATGATTTTGCTGACCGTAAGGTGGATGGTCATGTAAAGCGTACTAAGCAGCGCCCACTGCCGTCTGGTTTGGTGTCGAGTAAAGAAGCCGTTATCCTTTTTTTAGTTCTAGCCGTGATTTCATTCTTGCTAGTACTGACTATGAATCCGTTGACCATTAAGCTCTCTTTTATTGGGGTTGGTCTAGCGTTGATTTATCCTTTCATGAAGCGTTTTACGCATCTTCCACAGTTGTTCCTTGGCTTGGCGTTTAGCTGGGCTAGTCCAATGGCATGGGCTGCACAAACCAATGAGCTACCAAGTATCGTTTGGTTTATCTTCGTGATTAATGCGCTGTGGACAATCGCTTACGACACCCAATATGCGATGGTTGACCGAGACGATGATCTTAAGATTGGCATCAAGTCGACAGCGATTTTGTTTGGCCGTTTCGACAAGCTGATTGTTGGCTCACTGCAGTTAGTGACTTTAGCGATGTTGATTGCATTAGGCATGCACTACCATCTAGGTGACACTTTTTACTGGGCACTGTTGGTGGCTGGTGGTTTGTTTGTTTATCAACAACACTTGATGCGTCATCGCGATAGAGATTTATGTTTTCAAGCCTTCCTCAATAACAACTACGTAGGAATGGCCGTCACCATAGGTTTGTTCATTACCTTCTGGTAAGCGATGGCTTGATAGCAAGAGCACAAATAAAAAGGCATCCACAATGGATGCCTTTTTTGATTGCTCTAGTTTAGCGCTTAAAGCTAGCGAACCAACAAACTACTCTGCTTGGTGGATGCTCTCTTGAATCGTCAAGCGAACTTCTGGGTAAAGCATTGAGTACAGAAGCTTAGCGAATTGCTGAGTTTTCTCTAAATCACAATTACCGTCGTTATCCAGGTATTGCTGCTGTTTGAGCGTAGCAAACATCGAAGCAAACACACCTTTATCGAAGAACTCAGGTGCGTTGATACCTTGCAGGCGACCAAGACGTTGCGCGATGTCTTGACTCTTCTGCTCAAGGTCAGATTTATCCAGTTCTGGGTTCTCTGCCAATAGGTTTAGAGCAATTGAGTAACGCTGAAGTGTCTCTGAAATCGTACGACCTAGTAGCATTAGCGCTTGGCTGTTCGATTGGTTGATGGTGACTTGATTATCAGACACAACCAGCATGCCTTGGCTAACCAATTCATCAATGATGTTCGACACCACACCTTCAAGCTGCTCTTCGTCGTAGCTCAGGAACAGCTCTTTCTTCAAGAACGGATAGATTGCCGCGACATTCTTTTGAATTGCATCGATCGTTAAGCCGTGCTGACGAATAGTCATCTGAGCAATTAACGATGGCAGCGCAAACAAGTGAATGATGTTGTTGCGGTAGTAAGTCATTAGAATCGATTGATGACGGTCTAGTGAAATAATGTCACCCATTGAGTCTGACTCAATCAAGAACTTGTTCAGAGACTCTGCATGTTTCACCAACTCTTCCGCACTGTCTTTCGGTACCGTAAATGTGTCTGAGTAAGGCACATTGTTAAGTAGAGACAGGTAGCAGTTGATTTGAGAAACCAAAGAGTCACGAGACAATGCACGCTGACGTGATGCAAGCAGAGCGGTTGCACATAATGTCAGTGCGTTGGTCGCTGCCGCATCGTTGATGTGTGTCATCATCTTGGTTGCTAGGTCATTAACCACAGGCGTCATCCATTGTGGCTTGCTGGTACCCATTGGATCGATGTCTTTTGTCCACTCTGGAGAGTGTTCATTCAGGTATTGATTGAGCTGAATCGGCTCACCGAAGTTCACATAGCCCTTACCAAAGTTACGTAGCTTACGGATAGTACGAATCACTAGGCTCGCGTTTTCTTTCTCTTTACGTTTACCACGTAGTTCTTTTGCGTAAGTCGCTACTTCCATTACGTGCTCGTAGCCGATGTAAACCGGCACTAACGTTACTGGGCGGTTCATGCCACGCAGCATTGCCTGAATCGTCATCGCTAGCATGCCGGTTTTCGCTTGTAGCAGACGACCCGTACGAGAACGGCCACCTTCACTAAAGTATTCTACCGAGTAACCTTTAGCGAACAGCTCAGCTAGGTACTCACGGAAGATCGTTGAGTACAGCTTGTTACCTTTAAAGCTACGACGAATGAAGAACGCACCACCGTGACGGAAAATCGGACCTGCAGGGAAGAAATTCAAGTTGATACCCGCAGCGATATGTGGAGGCACCATGCCTTCATGGTAAAGCACGTAAGACAACAGTAAGTAGTCCATATGGCTGCGGTGACAAGGGACATAAACAATCTCGTGACCATCTTGTGCCAGCTTACGAACGGTTGAAGCGTTGTTGATATGTAGGCCTTGGTACAGCTTGTTCCACAACCAGCCTAGAATCTTCTCGCCACGTTTGATCAGTGAGTAAGAGAAGTTCGCTGCGATCTCATCCATGATGTCCTGAGCTTCTTTGCTCGCTTTCTCAATGGAGATGTTCTTTGACTTCGCTTCGTCTTCAATCGCCTTCTTGATCGCTTCTGATTTTAGTAGGCGATCGAACAGTGCTTGACGGCTTGGCAGGTTAGGACCAGAGGCTGCCAGTTTTTGGCGTGAGAAGTGAATGCGAGCTACACGCGCCAACTTGTGTGCGATAGTGCTGTCGGTGCCGTGAGAGTTTGCCATGTAACGAAGAGATACCACAGGGCTGAATCGTACTAGACAGTCGCGGCCAGCAATTAAAACAGCGATTGATTTCTCTAAGCCGTTCATTGCTTGTAGGTAAGGCTTCTGGTTATTCTCTTTACCAGGCTTACGGCCCCACAATACAGTTGCAGGGATAACTTGCACATCCAGCTCTGAGTCGTCAGCATGCAGTGCAAGCAGCTCAGAGAAGACTTCAATAGAAGAGGCTGGGACGTAATCATCATCTTGTAGCAGCGTTTTGCGTGAAGAGATAAAAACGTAGCGTGGCAGTGATTTACCACTGATTTCAAGCTTGCTTAACGGATCTGGTAAACCCAGTTCGAGCGCGTGCTTTTGTAGTGTCAGTAGGTCGACGCTTGAGCGAAACGGTAAGGCGTATACAATTGGTTTGCCTAAATCAATGTTCAAATCTTCAACTGGATTCGAAGGGATTGATGTGCCTTTTACCAATACGGATAAAGGTAGCTTCATTAATGAACGTGAAAAAGATTGTCCAGAAGACATATAGGTTCACAGCCTCAATAGTTATTTCAATGTGCTTAAGCGTATCTCTATTTCTATGATGAGAGAGGGTAACCCTTTCAAGCAAAATAGGGATAAGCCTAGGCGTAAATTTAATCGATGCAAGAATACCAGAAACTGGTCTAACCTTTTAATGGAAATAGTCATATTGCCGTTAAGTTTGTGGAATATCATTCATCGACTGATTGAGTATAGGGTTAAAAATGACCAAAAAATCAAACACCGGATTTAAACGTATCGTGAAAGCTGCGGGCTTTTCATGGCAAGGCATCACAAGTTCGTTTAAAAACGAGGCGGCCTTTCGACAAGAAGTATTCATGGCTGCGGTGCTGATTCCGTTGGCGTTTTACCTCGATGTGAGCCATGTAGAACGAATCTTAATGGTGTCCTCTATCGTGCTGGTGATGGTTGTTGAGCTCATTAATACTGCAATTGAAGCGGTTGTAGATCGTATTGGGAGTGAACATCATGAGCTTTCAGGAATGGCGAAAGATGTCGGTTCGGCAGCTGTTTTTATCTGTTTAGCGCTTGCGGCTTATGTATGGTTCGAGATCTTGGTTTTGTAATTAGCGAAAAATGAACTAAAAACAACCAATTGCTTTGCTTTTGTCCAGTTACTGGATATACTCACAGTCAACTGTATAAAAAGACAGGTGAATCATGAAGCCGTTAACGCCCCGCCAACAACAAGTCTTTGACCTTATCAAAGGTAAGATCGAAGATTCCGGTATGCCACCGACACGTGCAGAAATTGCCCGTGAATTAGGCTTCCGTTCTGCAAATGCTGCAGAAGAACATTTGAAAGCTCTTGCTCGTAAAGAAGCGATTGAGATTATCCCGGGTGCGTCTCGTGGTATTCGTATTTTGCTTGAAGATGCAGCAAACGAAGAGCAAGGTCTGCCTCTGATCGGTCAGGTTGCCGCTGGTGAGCCTATCTTGGCTCAAGAGCATGTAGAAATGCATTACCAAGTCGATCCAGGCATGTTTAAACCTCAAGCTGACTTCTTACTTCGCGTAAATGGCGAAAGTATGAAAGACATCGGTATTATGGATGGTGACCTGCTTGCTGTTCACAAAACCCAAGATGTCCGTGATGGTCAGGTTGTGGTTGCTCGTGTCGATGATGATGTAACGGTAAAACGTCTAGAACGTAAAGGTTCTACAGTGCTGTTACACGCTGAAAACGAAGAGTTTTCTCCAATTCGTGTCGATCTAGAATCTCAACACTTGTCTATTGAAGGCCTTGCTGTTGGTATTATTCGCAACACGGACTGGATGTAATCAGTACCAACATCTTATTGATATTTATTCTCAATAACTTGTTATTGTAATTGATATTCATTATCATCTTCTTTGTCGAGATACAAGGAAGATGATGATGCCAATCCAAACCAAGCCTCAAATAAAGCCGCTTATAGCTAAGCCGCGCTCCTCTGATCAAAAGGTTTCTGCTGATCAAGCGTCTGCACATCAAGAACTTCAAGTTCCGACAAACCTCGTTCAACACCTTTGGTTTCGCAGCCGAGAAAGCCTTGCCGATGATGGTCTAGTCTATGATCCTATTGCCGCTCAGGCCTGTAAGCGTTGTCAATTAGCGCCAGAATGCCTTACTGGTGAACTCGACCAACAACAACTTCTCTACGCGACACTGACTCAACTTTGCGATTCTCAAGTTCAGCAGTTCCTATCTCACAACCCAGATGCTTGGATTATTAACGTGGGAGCTGGTCTCGACACCCGTTTTTACCGATTAGACAATGGCCGCTGTCACTGGGTAGAGTTGGATGTAACCGAGAACCTACTTTGGCGACAACGTTTGTTCCACAAAAATGAACGCTACCGCTTGGAGTGTGGTTCTGTAGATGATCTGACTTGGTTAGATGAACTCAATATTCCAGAGCAAGCTTCGGTAATGGTGGTGTGTGAACATGCACTGCTGGATTGCAATGAGCAGCAAACTGCGCACTTTATTCAATCGCTGAGCCGTTACTTTACTCATGCACATGCGTGTGTTGTATTGGCGGGCGATAAGAGCTCAAGTACTTTAGGTAAGAAGCTGGGCTCTGGTGACTATGCACATGGCTTATCTTCTCCAGCCGACAGTATTCTTAATTGGCTACCTTGGGCGCAGTGGGTTAAGGCATTTTCGCCATTGGAACAACAATGTAATCGTTGGAAGTTATGGCAGCGACTATTGTGCAAAATTTCCCAGGTTAAAAAGCGTTTAACACCGCAGCTGGTACTAGTGAAGTGGTAGCGCTAGAGCAGCACTATTTACACATACTCGAAGCCACATCTGTTATAAGCCAAAATCTCACAACATAGTGAAAGCACACTCACTAGGTTAAACTATCACCTCTAATCAAAGAGGTGATCGTGAAGCTATTTAATCCCCAAACTATTTTCCAAACGCTATCCAATCAAGCTATGCACAAACAAGTGCTGTTGCTCGCGATCCCGATGGTGCTTTCTAATATTACTGTTCCACTGCTGGGTTTAGTGGATGCTGCTGTTATCGGTCACTTAGAACATTCTTGGTACCTAGGAGGCGTGGCGTTAGGTGGCACTATGATCAGTGTGACCTTTTGGTTGCTTGGTTTCTTACGTATGTCGACAACCGGCCTTGCCGCACAATCGTACGGTGCAAATGATGGCAAGCAGCTTGGTTTGGTCTTCGTGCAGGGCGTGACCATGGCTCTTGGGTTTGCTGCTATTTTCTTACTCTTACATGGCTTAGTGGCTGATCTGGTTTTTTCATTCAGTAGCGCCAGTGACCAAGTGAAACATTACGGCCAACAGTATTTCTCGATTCGAGCATGGAGTGCACCGGCAGCATTGACGAATTTCGTTATCTTGGGTTGGCTACTTGGAACTCAGAATGCAAAAGCGCCGATGTGGATGGTGATTATCACTAACATCACCAATATCGTGTTAGACGTTGTTTTTGTGATTGGTCTCGGCTGGCAGGTGGAAGGTGCTGCACTGGCATCGGTATTGGCTGACTATGCAGGTCTAACGTTTGGACTGATCTGCGTTTATCGGATCTGGCTAAAGAGACAGTTGCCATCTCCGTGGGCTTTGATTAAGAAAACCAGCCAAGGATTAAGTCGCTTCGTAAAACTGAATCGCGATATTTTCCTGCGTTCCCTGTGTCTGCAAGCCACGTTTACTTTCATGACTTTCCAAGGAGCAAGCTTTGGTGATGATGTCGTGGCTGCCAATGCGGTATTGATGAGTTTCCTGATGATCATCTCTTACGGAATGGATGGCTTTGCGTATGCGATGGAAGCTATGGTGGGCAAGGCGATAGGAGCGAAAGACAAAGATGAATTAAATCAGTCGTTGATCGGTACCTTCTTCTGGAGTTTCAATATTTGTTTGGTTCTGACCATAGTGTTCGCGATAGCTGGGTCTAACTTAATCAATATGATCACCACCATCCCAGATGTAAAAAGCCAAGCTGAGGTGTATCTGCCTTGGTTAATCGCAATGCCGCTGGTTTCAATGTGGTGCTTCTTACTCGATGGTATTTTTGTTGGAGCAACCAAAGGCAAGGACATGCGTAATAGTATGTTTGTCGCGACCTGCAGTTTCTTTGCGATTTTCTTCCTAGCGTCCAGTTTAGAAAATCATGCTCTGTGGCTTGCGATGCTGAGCTTTATGGCAATGCGCGGTATTGGCCTTGGTGTGTTATTTGTTTCTCAGTGGAAGAAGGGCGAATTTCTCGCCTAGTTATAATGGGTAAAAATAAAAGGTGTACAGGTCAAAGGGCATTTAGAACATCATGATCTAATTACTCTTGGTGCTATATTTTTCAATACCTTAAATAAAAACAGCAAGCTCATGGCTTGCTGTTTATGTATTTGGCCTATGGGTGGTCAAATACTCCTACTAGTTCTTTATTTAGAATAAACGGTTAAGGCCGTTAAGAGCGGCAACACGATACGCCTCAGCCATTGTAGGGTAGTTAAAGGTGGTATTAACGAAGTACTCGATAGTATTCGCTTCGCCTTTTTGCTCCATGATTGCTTGGCCGATGTGAATAATTTCTGCGGCACGCTCACCAAATACGTGGATACCTAGAATCTCTTTGGTTTCACGATGGAACAGAATCTTCAAGCTACCGATGTCTTTGCCCGCGATTTGAGCGCGAGCTAAGTGTTTGAATGAAGAACGTCCAACTTCATAAGGTACTTTCGCTGCTGTCAGCTCTTGCTCGGTTTTACCAACAGAGCTAATTTCAGGGATGGTGTAGATTCCCGTTGGGATATCTTCAATCAAGTGACCTTCAGCCTCACCTTTAACAATCGCTTGTGCAACAAATCGACCTTGGTCATAAGCAGCACTTGCTAGGCTAGGGTAGCCAATTACATCACCGACCGCGTATACATGGTCAACGTTAGTTTGGTAATTGGTGTTCACTGATACCTGACCACGAGAGTCTGCCTCTAGACCAACCGCACCTAAGTTCAGCTTGTCAGTGTTACCGGTTCGACCATTGGCATACAGTAAGCAGTCTGCACGCATCTTTTTGCCTGACTCTAGGTGAATGATAACGCCATCATCAGTTCCTTCGATTTTCTCAAAGGTTTCATCGTTACGAATCACAACGCCACTGTTCCAGAAGTGGTAAGAAAGTGCATCAGAGGTTTCATTATCTAGGAATGACAGAAGACGGTCTCGTGTATTTATGAGATCGGTTTTTACACCCAAACCACGGAAGATAGATGCGTACTCACAACCGATAACACCAGCACCATAGATGATGATGTGTTGAGGGTCGTGTTTAAGAGAAAGAATGGAGTCGCTGTCGTAGATACGTTCATGCAGAAAGTCGACATTCTCTGGTTGATAAGGGCGAGATCCCGTCGCAATGACAAACTTGTCAGCACTGTAGTGCTCTTCCGTACCATCACTTTGCATTACAGAAATAGAGTGAGAATCAATAAAGCGCGCTGTACCAAATACTAGTGTACATTGGTTACGATCGTAGAAGCCTTGGCGCAGTCGAGTCTGTTTATCGATAACGGATTTCGCATGCCCCAGAATATTGGAAAACGTCGAGTGAATGCTTTTGTTGTTCTGACAGAACAGAGGGTTGTTATTGAATTCGATAATACGACTTACAGCATGACGCAGAGCTTTTGAAGGAATGGTTCCCCAGTGGGTACAACCACCACCAACGCTGCTCTCTTTTTCAATGATTGCAACGTTCAACCCGGCTTTGGTTAATCCCATCGCTGCCCCTTCGCCTCCGGGGCCACTACCAATTACGATTACATCAAAGTGGTTGGAGTGTGGCATAGATATCTTCCTTGTTATATTTGATTAACATTGCTGTTGCGGGATTTTAACTGATTCTGTTCTTGCGTACATGAAAAGGACATCAGAGAGTCGGCGGGATCACGCAGTGCTAGCGAAAAAATAATATTTGGTATGTCGTATGTCTCCAAATGGCGGTGTGGATATTGAAATTTTTTCTGCGAACGTATTTACTGCGGTACGTGAACAAAGAGGCGTGTTTGGTGTCTTATATAACCGGAGTATCTTATATAAATAAGTGATTCGCGTTATATTGAACAGAGTATTAGACATGCCTGTTTAGGCTGTAAAAGAAGAAATTGATAAAGTATGAAACCAATGGGCATTCGCGCACAGCAAAAAGAAAAAACTCGTCGCAGCTTAATCGATGCAGCATTTAGCCAACTCAGTGCAGATCGTAGTTTTTCCAACCTAAGCTTGAGAGAAGTCGCTCGTGAGGCTGGAATAGCACCGACTTCCTTTTATCGTCACTTCAAAGACATGGATGAGCTTGGCTTAACCATGGTAGATGAGGGTGGCTTACTACTGCGCCAGCTAATGCGTCAAGCTAGGCAGCGTATAGTAAAAGAAGGCAGTGTTATTCGCACATCGGTTGAAACCTTTATGGAGTTCATTGAAAGCAGCCCTAACGTATTCAGACTGTTATTGCGAGAGCGCTCAGGAACTTCATTTGAGTTTCGTACAGCGGTGGCTCGTGAGATACAGCACTTTTCTGCGGAGTTAACCGAATACCTAATCACGACTGGCATGACACGAGATGAAGCTTTTACGCAAGCCGAAGCTTCGGTCATATTGGTCTTTAACTCAGGGGCAGAAGCATTAGATTTAGATCGACGTCAGCGAGACGAACTGGCTGAGCGCTTGATCATGCAATTGCGAATGATGGCCAAAGGGGCTTTTTGGTATCGTAAAGAACGTGAACGTAACCGATTAAAAGGCGGGATAGAATAATGTCGAATGAAAATAATACTGTAAACCGTGGCTCAGAAAGAAAAACACTGGTACTGGCTCTGATTGCTGGTGTGTGTGGCGATGCACTTTTATCTTGGGTAACAATGAGCGAAGTGGGCTTCTCAATCTTCCCACTGATTGCTTTAGTTTTAGCTGTACAAGCACTTTACCAAGAGTACTTAACTAACCCAGTATCGGAAGATATCCCGCTAGTAGGTTTGGCGTGTTTCTTCGTGGGTGCATTTGGTCACTCTGCGTTTGTGAAAGCACAACACCCAGATGCGGGTTCAAACTTCTTCGCGATTATCGTCGCAATGTTACTGCTCGCATGGGTAGGTAAGAAGTTAGGCTTTATCGGTAAGACAGCTTAAGCCAACCATAAATAAAAAAACGAGCCGATTGGCTCGTTTTTTTGTGTCTGCAGTTTGGCTTTTACCTAGTTTAGAAAAGCGAGTGTTACGCTCTACGCTCTAGGAATACGCCAGCTTCCATGTGGTGTGTGTAAGGGAACTGGTCGAAAAGAGCAAAACGAGTAATATCGTGTGTTTCGCTTAGGATTTCTAAGTTCTCTTTCAACGTTTCAGGGTTACAAGAGATGTACATGATACGCTCGTAGCCTTGAACCATCTTACAAGTATCTACATCCATACCTGAACGTGGTGGATCAACAAAGATAGTGTTGCAGTTGTAGCTCTTCAGATCTATGTTTGCTTGCTGCAGACGGCGGAACTCACGTTTGCCTTCCATCGCCACAGTAAAGTCTTCTGCAGACATACGGATGATCTGAACGTTATCAATCTTGTTGGCTGCAATGTTGTATTGCGCTGATTCAACTGATGGTTTTGCTAGCTCAGTTGCCAATACACGTTCGAAGTTTTGTGCCAGTGCTAATGAGAAGTTACCGTTACCACAGTAAAGCTCTAGCAGGTCGCCTTTGCTGTCTTGAGTGCAGTCAACGGCCCACTCCAACATTTTCTCAGCCACTTTACCGTTTGGTTGAGTGAAGCTGTTCTCTACTTGTTGGTAGATGTAGCTATCGCCATTTACGTCTAGTTTCTCAATAACGTAATCACGGTCTAAAACAATCTTCATCTTACGAGCGCGACCAATCAGGTTTAGGTTGAAACCTTCATCATTCAATTGCTGCTTTAGCGCTTTGGCATCTTGAATCCATTGCTCACCTAGTTGACGGTGGTAAAGCAGAGACACCAAAATCTCACCGCTAAGTGTAGATAGGAAGTCTACTTGGAATAGCTTATGGCGCAGAGAGTGGTTGTCTTTCATTGCATCGACTAGCAAAGGCATCAAGTCATTGATAAGACGGCTAGCAGCAGGGAACTGGTCTACGCGGTATTTTTCTTTAGTTTCTTGATTGAACATGACGTAATACATATCGTCACCTTCATGCCACACGCGGAACTCAGCACGCATGCGGTAGTGTTGTTCTGGAGATTCATACACTTCCAGCTCAGGCACATTATATTCTGAGAACATTTCAGTAAGACGCTCAGTCTTTTCTGCCAGTTGTTCTTGGTAGCGTTGCGGGTTTACATCTAAATTCGCCATGGTTATGCCTTTTGCTGTCGTGCTTTTAAATCAAGAGCGCAGATTTTATTCAATCACAGGCGCTTGTCCAGTGTTGAGCGCCATTCAATGTAAATCGACCATGAAAACTATAGCTTATAACAATCTGAGACTAGACAAATGATTCATAGGTCAATACTATCTCCGGCAAGCTGGTGCCATTTAGATGTATAGATGGCTGAAGAGGGAATCTGGTGTGAATCCAGAACTGACGCGCAGCGGTAAAAGAGAACGAGTATTCATCAGACACTGCAAATAGCTTTTTGTGGGAAGTCGAATATCAGGTAACCATAAGGTTGTGCTCTTGAGTCCGAATACCTGCCAGCGGCTAAACCATGACATGTGGTTTGGTAGGAATTTACGCGATTTAGGATCACAACATGAACAAATCCCTTTTAGCGGTTGCTGTAGCATCGCTGCTTTCACCTATCTCCAATTTACACGCCCAACAAGCATCTGCCGATGAAACCATGGTGGTTACTGCGAACCGTTTTGAGCAAAGTACGGAAAGTGTTGTCGCTCAAGTTGAAGTAGTAACACGTCAAGACATCGATCGAATCCAAGCTAAGTCTCTAACCGATGTATTTAGACGATTAACGGGTATCCAGGTTTCACAAAATGGAGGCCGAGGCCAGCAGGCTTCGATCTTTGTTCGTGGTGCTAACTCTGACCAAGTTCTTGTTCTAATTGATGGTATTCGTTTTGCTCGAGCTGCAAAAGGTGGTGTTGATTTTAGCCAGTTACCAATTACGTTCGTTGATCGTGTGGAATACGTTCGAGGAGCTCGTGCCGCTATGTACGGCTCAGAAGCGATCGGCGGTGTTATCAATATTATTACCGTTGCAAACTCTGATAATGAAGAAACGGCGGTAAGTGCAGGCTTGGGAAGCTTAGATTACGAAGAACTGAGCTTTGTTAGTGGTACTAAGGTTGGTGAAAATGGTCACTTAAACGTATCGGTTGGCTACGACTCCGATGAGGGATACAACGTTCATCCTATGCCGGGAATAAATGATGGTGACCGACATGGCTTTGAGTCGCGCAATGCACTTATTGGTTATGTTCATAACTTTGATCAGCAATGGAGTGGTTTTGCTAACTTCCGTATGTTCGAAACTATTTCTCAATATGATGGTTCGTATGTTGATTATGTAACGGGAGCACCTGTCCACTCTTACAAAGAGGCAGAAGTTCAGAACTCTACCTTTGCTGCTGGAGTTAAATATAGTGGCAGCGAGCTTAAGTCTGATTTCCTAGTTAACTATCAGAATCAAGATAACTGGAACTACGAACAGTCTCTAGGCAAGAACTCATCGTCAGCAACATCTGATGAGCTTGAACAGCTAAATGTTCAATGGGTGAATTCATACAAACTGACTTCGGCACTGACTCTTAGTGGTGGTGTAGATTGGCGTGATGAGGCCTATATTGTTAAGCCTTCGAATACTGAATACGACAGAACGAATGTTGCGTACTTCGCTGCATTAAACGCAGATGCGGATAAAGTGTTCGGAGAGCTGAGTCTTCGTGTTGATGACAATGAGCAGTTCGGTACAGAAACTACTTACAACACAGGGTTAGGCTATCGTTATGCTGAGTGGCTTGTTGTAAAAGCAGCTTATGGTACATCCTTCAAAGCACCTAACTTGTATCAACTATATAGCTACTACGGTAATGCACAGTTAGAAGCTGAAAAGGCAGATTCATTTGAGTTGACCTTTGGTGGCTTAATCAAGGATGTTGATTGGTCGATTACTGGCTATGACACGAATGTCGAAGACCTCATCGATTACAACTATGCGACAAGCAAGTACTACAATACCGATGGCGAAAGCCAACTACGTGGTGTGGAAATGGTTGTTGGGTTTGATACCAGCTTTATCAATCACCAAGTGAGCGCTAACTTCCAAGATCCAGAAAATCAATCCGGTGAGCAGCTGACACGCCGAGCTAAGAAGATTTACAAATATAATGCAGTGGCTAATTTCGATGAAGTTGATGTTTCGTTAGGTTACCAATATGTAGGTGAACGACCTGACTTCTCTGAAGAGCTTGCGGCATATAGCTTGTTCGATGTTTCAGTTAACTACTATGCGAATGAAAACCTAACCTTAAATGGTCGAGTAGATAACTTAACAGACGAAGAGTATGAAACTGCTGGTGGATACCCATCGCCAGAGCGTACATATTACGTGAATGCTACTTACCAATTCTAATTAACACTTAAACCGCCTTTGGGCGGTTTTTTCTTATTGGGTATATCAATGAAAAAGAAAGTCGTCATAAGCTGGTCATCAGGTAAAGACTCCACACTAACCCTCGAGCGCTTACTTGAAAGCAGCGAATATGAAGTTGTTGCACTCTACACAACTTATGTTGGAGATGAAGTCCCTTTCCAGGTCACTCCTATAGATGTAGTAACAATGCAAGCTAAGTTGATCGGCTTACCACTCATCACCATCGAGCTTCCGGAAGTGTTCCCAAGCAACGAGGTTTACCAAAGTACGATTGTCTCGGCGCTTAAAGATTCAGGTTTCGCAATTGATGCTGTCGCATTCGGCGATATGTTTTGCAATGGTATTGCCGACTACCGAAGAAGCTATATTGAACCCGCAGGCTGGGAGTGTGTGTTTCCTCTTATGGGGGAGAGCAGTCAGGCGCTAGCACAAGAGATAATAGATAGAGGCATCGAAACTTTTCTTGTCACTGTCGACAGTAACGTATTAGATATGAGCTACTGTGGGCTGAAATATACCGATGAGTTAATAGAGAGCTTACCGAGCTATGTTGATCCGTGTGGGGAAGGTGGCGAGTTCCATACCTTAGTCACTTCAGCGCCATGCTTTAAAGGAAAGCTTGATATAGAGCTCGAAGTGATAGAGCAAGGTGAACGTTTTGTACATCAACGCTATCGAGCTTGCATTGTATAGCGTGAGGATTGGCGAAAACTAAGTGAAGGGGTATTATTGCTGCGAAACTACATATAGGTAATCGTTGTGTCGGATAGTCTGCAAAAAAACATATTGGTCTTTGATTCTGGGGTAGGTGGGTTATCTGTCTATAAAGAGATAAGTCAGCTATTACATAATCATAACTATATCTATGTATTCGATAACGAAGCTTACCCGTATGGCGAGCTCGATCAGCGGGTTCTTATTAGTAGAGTTCAGAGTATTGTGGCTAGCTTCGTGGCGAGTCATGCCATTGATATCGTCGTTATTGCATGTAACACCGCAAGTACGATTGTTCTCCCTACACTCCGTGCTAATAATGTCATTCCAATCGTTGGGGTAGTCCCAGCTATCAAGCCTGCTTCCTTGTTAGCGAATAAAGCGGTCGGCCTTATTGCGACTCCGGCAACCATCACCCGTGAATACACACATGAACTGATCAAGAACTTCTCTATTAATAAGAGGGTTGAACTTTTGGGCTCGACTCGCCTGGTGGATATGGCCGAAGATAAGCTCAGAGGAGAGGCAGTCAATATAGAAGAGCTCAAGCAAATCCTTCAGCCGATGATTAATGTCATTGATGTTGCTGTTTTAGGCTGTACCCATTTCCCACTAATAAAGTCTGAGATTCAGCAAGTATTAGGCGAAAGCGTGGTATTGGTTGATTCGGGCAAAGCGATAGCTAAACGAGTTCAAGATTTGTTGGGTTTAGAAAGTGGTCATGAAGAAGGGGGAGTGCGAGAGGTTTTTTGTAGTGCACTTCCCAATAAAGAAAGTGCACTAAATAGTATGTTGAAGCAGTTAGGGTTTAGTTCTGTTCAGATTCGTCCGCTTCAGGATGCTTAGGATCATTTGCAACACGTACTTTTAAAGTTCGTTGCATGTAATCTTTGTCGTTAAGAGCAGAGATTGCATGATTCACATCATTACTTGCCATAACAACAAATCCAAAGCCTCTTCTTTTACCAGTACGCTTGTCTTTCATTAAGCGTACTGCAAACACTTCACCATGTTCTGAGAATAATTCACGAACATGCGATTCGTTCGCCTTGTATGGAAGGTTACCCACATAAAGCGTTTTTGTTGAAGCTTTAGTTTCTGAATCTGATTTTGAGTCGGTGCTTGAAAAGTTAACAACAAAAGCGGAAGCCAAGACACCAAGGATAAAGGTAATTGCAGGCGATATATCTACCTGAGAGAAAACAATGCCGCCTAATACAGCCAGTGCGACAATTAACAACATCGATTTTTTTGAGTTCATATCGGAATACTACATATTAATAAACGAAATAGACGCATCTACCATTAACAAAATAGACACATGAATCTTACGTTCATGCCTTGCAATTTTCCAATGTATTGCTGTGATACGTCTCAAATGTTTAGTTTTTATTCGAAAAACGCGGATCTGGTGGCTTTTTAGGCGAACAAAACTTTTATTTAAAAAAGCCCTTGTGCTCTAACTCAATCTCTCTATAATGCCGCCTCACCGACACGGAGTGAGACGAAAGTCACACAGCGAAATCGGTCGAGAAAAAGAGTTTGAAAATAACCCTTGACTCTCAAAACGGTGCGAGTATAGTACGCACCCCTAGCGACTGAGATGCAAATCACAAAACGCTAGCGCTCTTTAACAATTTAAACCTATCAATCTGTGTGGGCACTCGTTGATGAATATCAAAAATGAAACTTCGGTTTCAACTTGATTTCAATGAACTGAGTGACCAATTCGAATCGTAAGATTCGGCACAGTCAATTCAACATTACTTAGCTTTTTATTAAGCGAAGAGAATGTAATCAGTATTCATTGAGTCACCAAAATCTTAAATTGAAGAGTTTGATCATGGCTCAGATTGAACGCTGGCGGCAGGCCTAACACATGCAAGTCGAGCGGAAACGAGTTATCTGAACCTTCGGGGAACGATAACGGCGTCGAGCGGCGGACGGGTGAGTAATGCCTAGGAAATTGCCTTGATGTGGGGGATAACCATTGGAAACGATGGCTAATACCGCATAATGCCTACGGGCCAAAGA